>NZ_JBQKUM010000105.1:0-11826 GCF_054968605.1 Pseudoalteromonas sp. G5_S1_14_S5
CTTGAAAGTTCAATATCTTGAAATTGTTACCCCCGAAATAGACACGGTTTGTGCAACTTACGCACAGATCTACGATGTAAAGTTTAGTGATGCGGATGTGAATTTAGGGGGTACTCGTACTGCTAAGCTCTCAAATGGTGGAGTTATTGGTGTGAGGGGACCACTTCGTGAAACTGAGGAGCCAGTCGTTCGTCATTACACACTGGTGAAAGACATAGAAGCTGCAGTAAACGCCGCTGAAAAGTTGGATGCTGAAGTTGCCGTTCCACCAATGGAGTTACCACGTCACGGAATGTGTGCCATTGTCATTCAAAGTGGTGTTGAACTCGGTTTTTGGCAGCTGTAACTGGTCGTTTACCAAAAAGTTTAAAATATAAAATTAGTTTGTGTTGCGTCTGTTTACGTTCAAAAACAGCAAGCCAGGCTACGTAAGTTTGCCACGTTGTCAGAATAACAAGGGCAGGGTGTTGGCTCTAAGGTCATCGAACACATCATCAAAGACCTGCAAGCGGATCAAGTGAGTTATTTTTGGTGTGGTGTCCGTACAACCGCTTTGGGTTTCTATCAAAGGTCTGAGATGCAGGTCGAAGGCGTTGAATTCCAAAAATCGGGAGTCTCTTACTACAAGATGTCGGTTCAGTTGGGGTAAAGACTTTCACTGTAACCCTGTGCATCACTTAAAACATCAATTCAAGTTAAGGAAGCGTATAGTGGAAGAAATCAAAGGCATTTTGGAGTTCATGGCTGAAGTGGAAAAGTTGAAAGATGTTCATAGACAAACGAGGCCTGTGGGTCTGGATCGCTATGAAAACTCCGCTGAGCATAGCTGGCATGTCTGTTTGAGTGCTCTGATGTTGAAAGACTATGCGAATGAAGAGATCGATATTACCCGAGTGATGAAGATGTTGCTGATACACGATCTCGGTGAAATCGATGCAGGTGACACGATCATCTATGCCAGTGAAACAGAAGAAAACAAACTTAAAGAGAGAAACTGTGTCGAGCGATTACTTGGGTCATTGCCGAGCCATCTAAGATCCGAATATTTGGAGTTATGGCTAGAATTTGAAGCAGGTGAGTCACCGGAAGCGAGATTCGGTAAAGCGGTCGATAGAGTGCCCCCTTTACTTCATAACATCCATGGCGGTGGTCATAGCTGGAAGAGGCACAATATATCTAAAGATAAGGTACTGACATTTAACGGTGACCGTATTTCTAAAGGCAGCAAGGCACTCTGGAGCGAATTAGAAGTTCAACTTGAAGCGGCTGCCGACCGAGGATTATTGAAGTAAATTCAAATTTAGCTTGCCAAGGTGATGGACAAGGAGTCACATCCACCCAGATTTTGGGTTTTTATATGCCCTTTAGATTGCGACATTATCATCAAAATATTAAAGACACTGTTTATTCATACAGTTTTGATGTGTATTCTCACTGCTTATCAAAAGGAGCAGTAAAAATGGCGTTCAAATACGAAGAAAAAGTCCCAAATCCAGCCGAGTTTTGTGAGATGCGGGTGAAAGCAAAATTATCACCGAAGTCACTGAAAGCAGCCACAATCGCTTTACCAAATAGTTTATACGGCATCTCTATTCGAGAAGGTGACCAACTCATTGCGATGGGGCGTGTTGTCGGTGATGGTGCATGTAATTTTGAAGTGGTTGATGTCGCTGTTGATCCAATCTATCAAGGGCAGGGCTTGGGTAGAAAAGTAATGGAATACATCGACAATTACCTATCTTCTGTTGTACTGGAAGGGTCGTATGTTTCCATGATTGCTGATGAACCGGTGTTTTATGAGAAACTCGGTTATAAGCTTGTATCTCCTTCTAGCCAAGGTATGACAAAGAAGTTTCCACCCAAGCATATGTAATAAAAAACTGAGGCTCTCCCATGACATTATGCAAAGAGCCTCAAGTTTAAAAGGAGCACATCAATTAATGAAAAATAGAATCTTGGCGTTATCGCTGCTTGGCCTATCAAGCTGTGTATTCGCTGATAGTGAATTACCAAGCAGTAGTTATGAAATGACCATTACGGTGGTAGAGCAATCCCTAAAGCGCGACTTTCCATCGGTTAAATTTGATTACCTTGGCCAGACGCTTACCACAAGCGTTGATGAGTGTTCGTATACTGGAATGCTCTCTGAACATAGCGACAACACGATTCTTCTATCGGCCACGATGTCATGTATTAATGAAAGTGGATCAAGCTACAGTGAGATGCCAGATTTCGCGCTTAAGCCTGAGGGTGGTGAAGCGAGTATGAGTTTTGGTGATGACGACACTGATGTGTGGACATACACCGTCACAGTAAAGAAGCTCGATTTATAGTTAACCTTCTTTAGCAAGGTGACACATTAGCCACGGCACTCTCGTCGTCTTGTGTAGCGTAACTACATGCCATGAGACGTCGATCAATATAATAAGTTAGATAATCCAACGTTAGCTTGTTACTATGCAATCAACTTTATAAATGCACATTGGTTTATATAAATGATTGATAGTAAATACATTAAGCACCCATATTACTGTGAAAACTGTAACTCAATGACTCCACACCTTGCAATGAGCAGCTCTGTTGAGGAGCAAAAGGAGCAAGCGGAATCAGAAGCAAGACAGTGGAAAATAGGGATGTTGGTGGAGTATATCGTAAACCTGTTTTTTAAAGACGACAAAGACACGCCTGGCTTTTTCATAGACCAAGAATATCAATATCAGTGTGAGAAGTGCGGCACCAAGTCATGGCATTGATATTATGAGATTTTGTTTTAGTTGATACCTAACTTTTAGCATCTAAAACTTCAGCTAATAAGGCTCATTATGCCGTTTCCTTTTTGTTATGGAGGACAAAGGAAGTGATTTACCCAAAGGCTTTAAACATCGGTGACAAAATTGGTTTTTTCTCACCGTCTTCCCCTGCGACAGTGTTCGCTCCCAATCGATTTGCTCGCGCTAAAAACTACTTGGAATCAAAAGGTTTCACTTTGGTTGAGGGCTCTTTGACGGGGAAGTCTGATGGTTACCGTTCTGGCTCTATTCAAGCAAGAGTCGAAGAGCTAAACCAACTGATTCGAGATCCTGAAGTTCGCTGCATTATGTCTACAATTGGCGGCAATAATAGCAACTCGTTATTACCGTATATTGATTATGACGCACTCATAAAGGATCCAAAGATCATCATAGGTTACTCCGACGTAACCGCATTGCTATTGGCGATTCATGCCCAAACTGGCTTAGTCACATTTTATGGCCCGGCACTTGTTGCCTCATTTGGTGAGCTTCCGCCGCTGGTTGATCAAACGTTCCAATCATTCAGTGAGTTGTTGTGCGAGAGTACAAGTCAACATCAATACATAATGCCCAAGGTATGGACGGATATTAAACATGATTGGGAAACTCAGAACTCCGCGAAGTCAGTCTATGACAATGAATGGAAGTTTATCGGCAAAGGAAAAGTTAGTGGCCGAGTGATTGGTGGTAACTTGAGTACGATGGCTGGGATATGGGGTAGCCAATATATGCCCGAAATTCTCGATGGCGATATTCTCCTTATCGAGGACTCATTGAAGGGTATCGAAACCGTAGAGCGCTCTTTTGCACACCTATTGGCTTGCGGAGTATTTGATAAGGTGGGCGCTATCATCTTAGGTAAGCATGAGCTGTTCGATGATAAAGGAACAGAGCGAACACCTCTTGATGTGCTTCTTGAAGTGTTAAACGGTAAAAGCGTGCCGATACTGTACGGGTTTGATAGCTGCCACACTCATCCAATGTTGGTCACGCCACTTGGCGTTCGAGGGAGTATCGACTTTGATAATCAGACCTTTGAGTTGCAGGGACCTTGGGTTACTAACTTCTAGTCTCATAATGTGTCGGGAGTTCATTTGGAAAAGGAAGTACATGGAAATCATATCTGAAATTGAAGTAAGCAAACAACAGCATCAAGCGATTACCACACTCAGGAACAGTGCATTTCCAGAGCATCAGGTTCAACGTTCATACTTCAAGCAATTACCCCATATGCGTGCGCTCCAACTGGAACAAGGTAAGTTGGTTGGTTATCTTGGCCTTGACTATCGAATGATCAACGTTGGCGGCCATGCTTTTAAAGTTCTAGGTGTTATTGATTTTTGTATCGCCGAGGACGTTCGAGGTAAAGGCCTTGGTTCAGCAATGCTTTGTGAGCTTGATGCTTATGCAAAGGAGAGGGATGTTGACTTCATTATCTTAATCTCTGAGTTACACAGTTTTTATTCGTCGCAAGGTTACAACAGAGTCGTTGCTGACCATTCTTGGCTAAGACTCAATGAGCATTTAAATCATGGCATCGCTGTTGAGGAAGTTGACGACCTTTATGTCAAATCGATCAGTGGGGCGAGTTGGCCTTCCGGGAAAGTCGATTGGTTAGGGTATATGTATTAGGACACGGTCATAGCACGCGCAAGAAAGATGCTCCTTTCAGCAAACTGAGTTATGAGCCTGTCTATACTGAGTTCCGACAGTTGAACCATCGATGGCTTTGGCTCGCTAGACTCGTTTAACAAGCGTAGCGCTAACATTGCACAAATACACCTTGTTCAGTAGCCAAGTACAAAAAGCACCGCAAGATGAGAAGAAGCCGGGCTTGCTGATACGAATCTTGTCTGGGTTTATTTCTAATTGTGCAATGGGAGATTACAAATGCTCTCGATGCGGTACCTATTTAGAGACGCTGGACCATCTAGATTAATGATGGGTTTGAGTAAATAAAAACGGGAAGTTCTAAGCGATCTTCCCGTTGTCTTTCGTTTTGCTATTGGCAATTCAATTCAGAAGTCTTAAGCGCAACACTTCTTATATTTTTTACCGCTACCGCAAGAGCATGGGTCGTTGCGGTTAGGTGTCTTTTCGAACGTCATCGTTTTTGGCTTATTTAGGAATGTATCAAGCTCGATGGTGTTCTCTTCTTGTTGCGCGTCTACTGTAATTTCAACAACGAACTCTTGCTCTTCAGCCAGTGTTTCGATTTCAGCTTTGCGAGTTTCGTTTTGAACCGTTACTTTGATTGGTGCTTCTTCAGTACCCGCTTTTACATCGCGGTTTACGTTGTAGCCTGCAAGGACGTGGTTTTGTCTTGTTTCGATACGGCCTTTGAAAAATAGTTTCGACATGGGGTACTCATTAAGAAATAGTGTTATGGCGCTCATGTTCATCTTGATAGCGCATGGAGCGGGGGATTATACGCATATATTCAAATTGATAAAGCTGAGAGCCAAACATAGACAGCAATCTTTTTTACACGGTAATGTCGATCGGTGTGGAGTATTGACAGCAACTTAATCTGCACGGCTCGCGATGAAAAATAGACGATTTGTAGAATGGAGGCCATGACCAAAAACATGCGGCCTGACAAGGTTTTAGTATTATTTTAAGCTCGGTATTTGCTGAAGCCTAGCTCTACCGTTAATGTGTGTTAAATCAGAATAATAGCGAACATAAAGGATTAGGTAATGACATCAAAAGAGGTGGTGCTAAATTTTTGGGATGCAATGCGTACTAACGATTTTGCAAAAGCGAGCGAATGGTTGGCGGAGGATTTCCAAGGTTATTGGCCACAGTCATCTGAGCTAACCGTCGGGCGAGATAACTTCACAGCGATCAACTCTGAATACCCAGCAAATGATGTGTGGAAATTTACGCTCAACTCGATTGTATGTGAGGGCGATACTGTTGTTACCGATGTGTCAGTGACTGACAGCGTTCTTAATGACCGCGTGATTACCTTCCACACCGTAGTTCACGGCTTGATCAAAAAGCAAACAGAGTTTTGGCCAGATGGCTTTGCTCCACAAGAGTGGCGCTCACAATGGGTTCAATTAGTCAGCCCTGAATCAAATAATATTAAATGCCACAACACGAGCTAACAGTAGCGTACGTGCTAAGCAACAACCAAATAATCAAAAAGTCAGCAAGTTAGGAGAGTCCATGAACAAGGTCGTAATCGTTACCGGCGGGAGCCGAGGTATTGGTGCTGCAACATCTAAGCTATTAGCAAAACAAGGCTATGCGGTTTGTGTCAATTTCATACAAAATGAATCTAGAGCCGAAGCGCTAGTTGACGAAATTAGACAACAAGGCGGCACAGCTATCAGTGTGCGTGCTGACGTATCGGTTGAATCAGACGTTAAATCCTTGTTTGAAATTGCACGTAACAAACTCGGGCCAGTGACTCACTTGGTTAACAATGCAGGCATCTTGTTTACTCAATCTGCATTACAAGATATTGAACTGGATCGCTTTGAAAAGGTGATGAAGTCAAATATGTCGAGCTGCTTCCTTTGCAGCAAAGCTTTTATCAAGCAAGCGGATGGTGCTGGCTCTATTGTGAATGTATCGTCTGCAGCTTCACGTACCGGAGCGCCATTTGAATATGTAGATTATGCGGCTTCGAAAGGTGCAATGGACTCCCTTACTAAAGGCTTATCTCTTGAACTGGCGTCAAGAAACATCCGTGTCAATGGCGTAAGACCTGGCTGTATCTATACTGAAATGCACGCCGATGGCGGTGAGCCGGGTAGAGTTGATAGGCTAGCTTCACAATTGCCACTACAACGAGGTGGTACGCCAGAAGAAGTCGCAAACTCTATCGCATGGTTACTGTCAGATGACGCTTCTTATGTGACAGGGTCATTTATTGATATTGCAGGCGGACGTTAGTATACGGTAAGGCTTTTACGTAAAAATAGAAATTAGTTAGAATCATGACCGCAATAAATAGTACCAAACTAAAAGAACGAAACTAAGAGTACAAATATGAATAACTATTTTGAAAGCCCATTCGTGGGTAAATCACTTCAAGAACAAGTAACCAACCCAAATATCATTGTGGGTGAGCACAGTTACTATTCCGGCTACTATCACAACCATATTTTTGATGATTGTGCGCGCTACCTACTTCCTGACCGAACGGATATCGACAAGTTGATCATCGGTAGCTACTGCTCGATTGGTTCTGGTGCCGTGTTTATGATGGCAGGCAATCAAGGTCACCAAAACCAGTGGGTGAGCACATTCCCATTTTTCTATCAAGGTGATGAAAAATTTGAAGGGGCAATCGACGGCTTTGAACGTTCTGGAGACACTGTGATTGGTAATGATGTTTGGATTGGTACAGAGGCGATGATCATGAGTGGCGTAAAGGTTGGCGACGGTGCCACTATCGCCAGCCGTGCAGTCGTAACCAAAGACGTTGAGCCATACTCAATTGTCGGTTCTAATCCAGCTCGTCATATCCGCTATCGTTTTAGTGAGACTGAAATTGCGCAGTTGCTAGAAATGAAATGGTGGGAATGGAATGAAGTGCAAATCAAAGGTGCAATGTCCTTGATGTGCTCTTCTGATATCGATAGCTTGTATCAGTATTGGAAGACCTTTGCTTAATGTTTTCTGCTTGGTAAATTGAATCGCGATTTAGCGAAGATACCGGCTCCGATTTTAAAGTAGAGTACGGTATCTTCTTCGCTAAATAAGGACATCACCTCTAATATTAGCCCCACATAATGTCCTGTGCGTAGATATCAAGCTTCCAGATCGATCAAGGTACAAACCAAATAAGATTAATGTGACTTACATAAGTGAATGGTCATAAGTTACTTGCATCACACAGTATCTCGCATTAGCGTAATGAATGAATTGGAAGTGTTATGATTAGTTGCGGTGATTGCGTTGAGATTGTGTATGTGCACGGGTCCCAGTTAAACCCACGTTGCACTCAGGTTAATATCTCGAAGATACTCCACGTAACCAAGAACGACTCGTTGTGTTGGCAAGAATTATCGAATTACAAGTATGTTTGAAAGCCCTCATTTTAAGCAAACCTCTTTCAAAACGTCATAGGGTGACATATGAATAATTCAATAGAACAAAGCTACTGCACATATTGCCGTGAGCGTACGCAACACGTTGTTGTTTTGGTAAGAAAGGAAAGTGAATTTAAGGGCAAACCAAACCAAAAACGGCTTGAGTTTATCTCCGGTCTGGTCAAAGGCTGGTTTCTTGGCGGTTTTGTCGCTGCCATGGATGAATTTTCTCGCCATGTTGTTTGTGAAAAGTGCGGACATAAAGAGATCCAAGACTAGAATCGAGCTTGTTTAACAGTTAACGCAATATAATAGCTCAGGAAATAGAAGAGTGAAAGAACAAATATTAGAAGCGGTAAAGGCGTATGGCTTTGCGGTAAGAACCAACAATACCGACGAGGTTGATCCAGCAAAGGCAAAAATAGGGCAATTGTGGCAAGGCTTTTTCGAACAAGCTTTCCCTAAGCTGACCCCAGACTCAAAGGTATATGGTGTTTACACCAACTACGAGTCAGATTTTACGGGTGACTTTGATGTGATTGCTTGTACCAATGCGCTTACTGATAACGACATTGACCAATTGGTCGAAACAAAAATTGAACCTGGAAAATACCTGACGTTCTCGGCACAAGGCGAATTACCACAAGCGGTGATCGATTTGTGGGGAGAAGTATGGGCGTATTTTAACGCGCCAGATTGCCCACATACACGAACGTACACAACCGACTTTGAGCTGTACAAAGGCGAAACTGAAGTCGAGATATCAATTGCGATTCAATAATCTTTGAGCACTTATATATCCTGTAAAAGTTAATGAAATAAAAGAGCCGCTCGGTTTGAGCGGCTCTTTTGCTATTTGGTCTTATCCAAAAAGACAATCTTGCTTGGTGTCATTCCATAATGGGTACTGTTTCATTACTTGGGTATAGAGTTTACTCTCGAGGTGCGACCGTAACCAACGCCCAACATTCTGGTATTCAGACTGCACAAACCATTTCTTTTCTACTCTTACAAACTGGCTGACGAATGGCATCACGGCAAAGTCGGCTAGGCTAGGAGAATCTCCAAACAAATAGTCGTGGTGGGCGAGCTTTGCCTCAAGCTCGCTAATAAAGGTTTCACATAAGTTTCTACGCTGCTCTATGTCGTCATTGCGATAGCGAACAGAAGCGCGATACTTCTCTAAGTGACCAATAAACTCCTTGTCATTTTGTTGAATGAGCTGGTGGATTTGCTCACTGAGTGAAGGGTTACTCGAACGAAGCAGATCTTGTGGATCGTTCTGTTGAAGCGCCCACATCATCACATCTAAGCTCTGCTCAATAACCTTTCCATCGGATAACACTAAAACTGGAACTGTACCTTTTGGCGAACTGGCCAAGAGTTCACTAGGCTTGTCTTTGGTGACGATTTCTCTCAGTAGTACTTGTTGTTTCGATAAGGCGATGCCCATTCTTCCACGCATTGCGTAAGGACAGCGACGGAGAGAGTACAGGACGGGTAGAGCTGAAGGATTAGGCATTGTTGAGGTCATTGAGTTTGAAAAGTGTTGTACGGTGGTAAACAGATCGTGATGTGGGTAGAATACGCGGCTTAAAAATTATAAGTAAGTGAGCGACTTCAAAAATGAGCAGAAAAATTGAGTTATTAGCCCCTGGTGGCGATGTAGAAGCGATCAAAGCAGCCATCGTAGCCGGAGCCAATGCAGTTTATTGCGGTTTAGACACCTTCAACGCTCGTAACAGAGCTTCTAACCTATCGTTAGATGAGTTGAACGGGGTAATCCGCCTTGCTCATGAATACGGTTGTGAGATCTTTCTAACGCTTAACGTAGTGCTACTGGAGCACGAAACGAAGAGCATCACTAAGCTATTAAACCAGCTAGTGAATACTAAGGTAGACGGCATCATTGTCCAAGATTTGGGCTTGTTTAACTTAGTGAAGAAGCACTTCCCATCGTTAGATATTCACGCTTCAACTCAGCTAACCACACACAATGAAGGTCAGATTAAGTTCCTGTCTAAGATTGGTGCATCGCGCGTTAACTTGTCTCGTGAGTTGAACCTGTCTGAAATTAAAATGCTGACTGAAGTTGCACACGAACATGATGTACTGACTGAAGTATTTGTACATGGTGCACTGTGTATCGCGTTTTCGGGTCAATGTTACTCAAGCTCAGTAAGTGTGGGTAACTCAGGTAACCGCGGCCGTTGTAGCCAAGCATGTCGTGATGAATATGAAATCACCAATGCGGGTAACCGTTTCCCACTGAACCTAAAAGATAACTCTGCTTATTACGATTTGCCTGAACTGGTAGACGCAAAGGTAGACTCGCTAAAAGTCGAAGGCCGTATTAAAGGCGCACACTACGTTTACACTGTGGTAGACACGTGGCGCAAGCAGATCGATAGCTTTGTACAAGAGGGTTTGTTGCTTGAAGACGATTCAAACCTACACAAAGTATTCAACCGTGAATTCACAAACTCTTTCCTTAAGGGCAACCTAACGAAAGACATGTTCATCGATAACCCTCGTGATAACAGCATTAACTATGCGGTTGAACAGGCGAAAGAGAAGAACAACGAAATCTCAGTGGTTCAGATTCAAGAAGCGACAGTACAGCTGCATGAAGCGAAAGATGTACTTGGTGACGAAATGCGTGACAAGATTAAGTTCCTTGATATCCGCAAGACGCCGGTTGCTATGTCTTTCAGCGCAAAAGCAGGTCAGCCATTTACGGTGACAGTGAAGACAGAAAAAGAGCACTTCACCCTGCAATCTAAGTCGCTGCTTACTACAACAGAAGAGAAAGCGATTACTCAAGAGCTACTTGAGAAGCGATTCAAGAACGTGAAGAGTGCGGTTCACACACTAGAAAGCCAAGATTTCAGCGAAGTGGACTCTGGGCTAGTGATTCCGCTGAAAGAAATTTCTGACATTAAAGACGAAATTGACTTCGTTCTAAACGGCTCTGTTGAAGTGATTAAGCACGTTGAAGTGCCAGCACTGCCACAGCATCCTAAAGTGAACGAGAAGCCGACTATGTCGATGCTTATCGCTGACGTTGCAGACTTGCACCTATGTGATGTGACGGACGCGGACGTTTACTTCAAGCTCCCAGAAAGCTTTAAGAAACGTTGTAACAAGTACATCGATATCTTGGCGGTAAATCCACGTTTGATTCCGTGGTTCCCAGCAGTATTGATTGGCAAGGACTACGACGAAGCCGTTCGTATTCTTGAAGTCGTTAAGCCAGCTCGCATCGTGACTAACAACACGGGTATCGCATACAAGGCTTACGAGATGGGTATCGAGTGGGTTGCTGGTCCGTTCATGAACACGACAAACTCTCACGCATTAGTGACGCTTAAAGAAGAGCTAAACTGTGCGGGCGCGTTCATTTCGAACGAGATCAACAAAGGTCAGATTCGTCATATTCGCCGCCCAGAGAACTTCAAACTGTTCTACAGCATTTACCACCCAATCTTGATGATGACCAGCCGCCAATGTTTCTTCCAAAGAACAGTAGGCTGTAACAAGCCAAGCATCGAAGCGGGTTGTATGTTGAAGTGTGAAAAAGCTACCACGATTACTAACGTGAAAGGTATCTCGTTCGCGGTTGACAAACAGAAGGGTGGCTACCCAAGCATTTACAACCATGAGCAGTTCCTAAACCATGACGCTGTAACGGATTTCTCTGGCCTGTTTGACGAATTCTTCATAGACCTAACCAACATCGGTGCGGGTTCAAAAGAAGTTCAAGACAAGGTAGAGCTGATTAAGCACTTCGAAGGTTTAATCAACGGCGTTGAAGGCTCACAGCAACACCTAGAGCAACTTGTCGAAATTCGCACTAACGCTCAGTACGTTCAAGGTTTATAGCTTTTAAAACAAAGAGTCTTCAAGGTTTATAAGGCATAACCGTTTATAAGCACTGTGAACCAAGAAACAAAAAGCCACTCAATCGAGTTAACACCTATCATTTT
>NZ_JBQKUM010000106.1:0-11458 GCF_054968605.1 Pseudoalteromonas sp. G5_S1_14_S5
ACAGTTCAAAAGCAATGGCTTTTTGACCATCAAGAAGAGCCATACTGATAAGGTTATATTAACAAAACCACAACTTTTGAGTGTTGCGTTGCATATCTATAAATATAAGGACAATTCATATTGCAAGAGAGTCCTATTTGTAGGATGAACTTCATCTAAGTAAGCACAAAAATTACAGCACTAAACGGATATTCCCTGCATGAAATTTGAATCAGTAAGGTCTATTGCGCTAAGCCTGTTCAATAAGCACGCTTGGTTGGCAATCTCTTTTGCGAGCATACACCAACTCTCAATCGCAATCTCTGTATACGCATCCGTTCAAATCATCTACGAAGTCAACAATGTTGGCTTCGACAGTGTTGATTTCAAACTGTGGGCCATTGTTTACTTGACGTGTATGGTGCTGCCTTACTGTGTGTCATATTTCAGTGACATATCTCGGGAGGCGTGGTTGTGCTCTGTACTGAATGACTTTTGGTCTGCTGCCACAACGATCTACGGTTCGTGCACCAACAAAACCGACAACGATAACATCAAAGGTATTCTGGTCTCCCAAGGCAAAGAGACCATCATTAGCTTTATTGGTTATTCATTTCATTCTATCTCTGCACTACTAAACTTCAGCTTGAGCTTGTTAGTGATTAGTGTGGTTTTAGATTATCGGTTTGCTCTCTCAATCCTAGTCAGCGCACTCTTTATTGCTGCCTATAAGATGCACATATCCAAAAGAATGGAGTGGCTATCAGAGACCCGAAATACTCAAGGCTCAATCCTTACCAAGAAATTATCGGCCATCCATGAAAATTATCATCACGGCTCGTCTATTAATCGTGACAGTTTTCGAAGTGATACACGTCTGAGCACCGAGTCGTATCTTTCATCTCGAATGGAAGAGGCTCGCAGTAAATACGCAGCGATGCTGATCACTTCTTTATTCTCGCTCTTACCCACCACTTCTTTGGTCGTGTTTTTGCTGTTTTCACCTCAAATAGATGCAGCGATTAAACTAGGGATTGTGGTAAACCTGACTCGTATCTACCATCTGCTTGCTTCGGCAAACGAATTAGTATCGATAATTATCCTGCTACCTAATATAAAAGGACAGCTTAGGCTACTCACCAAATTTAATGACACTAAAGCACCATTTAAAATAGATACGCACACTATTGAACTCAAAGATAATCAAACCAATAAACCAGTGAGTGCAAATGAGCTTCAGAACTATCGTAAAGGTTATCTCTCTGTTATTGGTTCGAACGGTTCTGGAAAAACCACTTACCTTAAAGACTATCAACGAAGTTCCGGCGCTCTGTATTTCAAAACCTCGTACCGCGTATGTTGGCCTTGGGAGTCGGAGCTAAATCAAGAAGATATTTCCGACGGAGAGTACACCAAGAAATGCCTAGATTGGTTACTCAACCACACGCAAGAGACGCTATTACTTGATGAATGGGACGCCTTTTTGGATAAAAAGAATAAAGCTGAATTGGAAGAGAAGATTGAATCTGACTCAAAGACTCGTTTGATTCTCCAGGTTCGTCAATAAATTAAGCCTCGTAACGTACAACATTAAAGTAGAGCACCTCCAAAAACGGAATTTTAGCTTACCGGCTATAGGCTGATATCGCGTTGACGATGCCGTATGAGAAGCGCATGCTTTTATTTCGAGCAGAGTCGTTCTTGACCGTTTTCATAAGCAAACCGAAAGAGGATGTGCTCTGTGTTACGTGTCTAGTTGAGTGGCGAGTCAGATGAATAAAGTTGTTATGTTAGTAATGGGGATGCTTTTTACCAGTCGATTGTTCGCCAGTATCGCGCCCCATGTTAAGCAGTTAGAACATGACGCGCCTATTCTACTCCGCTCTGCGTTGATCGTTTTTGTAGCCGCTTATGTAATTTGGACCGGTGTTAAACATTTCAAAAAACGTAAAACCTCAGCGTTGGAATCAGAGCAGACGAACAGCTGATACCTTACGCTATGTATCGCTGTCTCGGTTAGTTGTCTGCAAAATACTCGACTAAGATTTTACGCCACTTGCGAGACTCTCGAATTTGCAACAGGGCGCGGTTAATCTCTTCCTCGTAAGGGTTGTTTTCTGTAATGATAAAACCGTAGTTTTGTTTCTCTAGCTGATACGGTAACACTTCTAAATCTTCAAATTGGCCACTCATTCGGCCATTACCAATCATGTATTTAAGCACTACATCGTCGGCTACAATGGCGTCGACTTCTCCTTCTTCTAAAGCAGCCAAAAGCCTAGGCATATCAACATAGTTCTCATGTCTGATACCAAAGCCAGTCAAAAGTAGAGAGGACGTAGTCGCGACCTTAGCACCTACTTTGACATTCGCTAGGTCATTAATACCTTTGATCTGAGAAGATCCTTGGCTAAGCGTAAGTTTACTCGCTAACACAGCAGTAATGCTGGCAATGAAGAGCATGCTGAATACGCCAATAAACACGGTAGCAATCCGCCCCGTTAGACTCTTAAATTCGAAGTAATTAAATGGGCCTCGAGTAATAAAAAGTAAGCCGAGAATAAAACTCTCTAACCAGCGTCCAGTTCGGCTTTTCATCGAATAGAGCTTCTGGTTTTCACCGTGTTCGAGCATATAGAAAAATGCACCAATGACAACTGCAATAAACACGACCACGCCAATGATTAACCACAAAACTGGATTGAAGAATATCGAGTGCAAGGTTTCAATATAGCCTCTCTTTTTTACTGCGATAGCAAGGTGAGTTTCGTAAAACGAATGAGAAAAATCAGCGAAAATCTCTCGCTCTGGAGTAATTGAAATACAAGACACCCCTATGTCTATTTGTTCTGATTCAATGGCGTTGAGCAGCTCGTCGAGTGGATGGTTTTCTATCGTAAACTCAACATCCATATCCCTGGCGATCTTTTCCCACAGTTCAATGCTGATCCCGTCCCACTCATTATCCATCGAGCCAATAACAAAAGGAGGACAAGGGTATACACCGACTTTAAGTGGAGCTGATGAAGTCATTGAGCTAAAAAGAGGGAGAAGTAAGAGAGAGAAAACGGCACAAAACCTAAGTGCCAATTTGAAGAAATTTTGCATCAGCAGCCCTCCAGAATGGGCAGCGATGAATTGAATCGAAGACGAAGGCTCATCAACTGAAAACGTACAGGTGAGATCAGAAGTGAAGATATTTTATGATGAGTTCAATGCTGCCCTAGCTTTAATAGTTATTACCTTAACTATAGAAAAGCTCCTTTTGATGTGCAAAAGAGTGGGCTAAAGTTCAAAATTTTAGGTGACGGTATCAAACGTCAATACAGCGCCACCTTGGTGCAAAGGCATCACAGTGTAAGAGTAAAGGTGCTCCCTACTCCCAGCTCAGATTCCACGGTCAAAGTGCCTTCAAGGTTATCAACCATTGCAAGCGCTAGAGATAACCCGAGACCATACCCTTCAACGTTACTTCGACTGCCGTCGACTCGGTAAAGCCGCTCAAAAACCAGATCCAGATATTTCTGCTCTATTCCTACACCTGTATCTCGAACGCTAATCTCTACCTTATCCAAAGCATTTTCCTCTATATGAACCGTTACTTTGCCCTCTGGTTCCGTGTACTTAATGGCATTGTCTACAAGGTTAACCAACACTTGAGTCAACTTGTCAGGGTCGGACTGAACAACAAGGTCACACTCTCCTTCAACCGCTAGCTCAATTTGTTTCTCTTTTGCCACATCTTCATACCAGCTAACAACATTACCAACCACATCCGATACCTGTGTCGACACCTTCTGTGGCGTACGCTTGCCAGTCAGTTCGTCGTTAAGCTTCATCAAAGCAGTAAGCATGTTACTAGCCTGCATCGCATGCTCAGAACAATCCGACAATGCATCTTTCATAGCCTGTTGATCGACGTTATTCAGCAATGCAGTTTGAGACGCCAAGGTAATACGTGACAAAGGGGTTCGAATATCATGGACAATCGCATCGACAGTGGTATTCAATGTTGTCGTCACATGCTGGAGCCTGGCAACAGCAGCGTGAACGCTAGAGCTGATGACGTTGAGACCTTGTTGTGTTTCAGATTCAGCTTCTTTCAGAGTTCTAGGGGTTGGAAGCTCTAACTGCCCCTTTTGAAGCTTATCGAGCAAGTCACCAAAGGTAATCAATGGCGACATCGCACTGTGAATAATTTTACGAGTAAACACCGCAGTAACCGCAACAAGTGTAATCAATGCGTACAAGGTCATCAGCCATTGATTGTAGGCGATATAATCTCTCGAGCGGTTATCCAAGACCAACCAGAAATCATATTGCTCTCCTTGAATAGATAAAGACATATAGGGATTAAAGATGAAGCTTTCTAACCACGAACGTTTTTCATCAATTTGGAAGTCAGAAAAAGGCTGTGCTGGAAATAGGTTTGGTGTTCCGGCGATGAACGTACTACCAGATAAAGCACCCTTTTCAACCTTATAAGCGGCGATATTGTTCTCAAGTAACCGATGGGGGTTAGCCGCTAAAACGTGAATCAAACGTTCGCTAGAATCGTAAGTCAGAATACGTTGATACTCCGTCGACATTGACGTAAGGATCTTCTTCTCGGTTTGGTAAAGATCGAAAAAGAAAATGGCCCCAACGATCATTTCCACCAGCAACAAGCAAAGTAGTAACGTAGACATAAAACGAAATAACAAATGCCTCTGCGTTTTCGCTAGCGCTTGCTCGATATTACGACTTGAGGACATAACCAACACCTCTAAGCGTATGAATCAATGGTTTGGAGAAGCCTTTATCCACTTTGCTTCGAAGGCGACACACCAGCACATCCACCACATTGGTTTGTGGATCAAATTGGTGCCCCCACACATGCTCAAGAATCGCGGTTTTCGACATCACTGATTCTGGATTTTCCAGTAGTAACTTCATCAACATAAACTCACGCTGGTTGATAGTGATCATCTGCTGATCTCTTTGTAGCGAGTGTTTAAGGAGATCTAAGCTAAGGGGACCATAATGCAGCTCTAAGGCTTGAGGTGACGGCTGCTTTCCCCTACGAACCAAAGTTTGGCAACTCGCAAGTAATTCAGGAAACGCAAAAGGTTTCACCAAGTAATCGTCCGCCCCCGACTGCAGTCCTTGCACACGCTCTTCTACCGAGTGTTTAGCACTTAATATGATGACGGGTGTCGAGTAGCCCTGCCCTCTTAGCTCAGCAAGCACTTCAAATCCATCTTTCTTTGGCAACATGATATCGAGGATGATCACGTCGTACTCTTCCGTAATAGCCTCATGCAACCCATCAATACCATCGATTGCGTGAGTCACCGTTATCCCTTCTTGCTGAAAACCATTCACTAAAAATCGTGCGATATGAATGTCATCTTCGATCAACAGTATTTTCATTAGCGTCCATTTATCTCCTCACTGTGCCTTAAATACACTTTATCAACATCCTGTCTCGAATATAACCAACATTGCAACTTTGTAATGTTCTAGAAAACCAGTGGTAATCCTGCGTTCGTTAGTATGAATCTGTTGATTAAGAGTGGCTTGTCAATATCAGACCAGCACTCATCGAAACCCTATATACGAAAAAGAATGTCTTAACGGAGTGAACATGAAAATGACAAAACTAACTGTACTTGCAGCAACTCTTGGTTTCCTTAGCCTTTCTCACAACGCGATGGCGGCAGAAACACAAACGGTCTCTTTCACACAGATCTCATCAGAAGCGGCATTCAAACTCGCTCATGAAGCGGTTAGCCAATGCGAGGCTGATGGTTACAAGATCTCTGCTACGGTCGTCGGTTTATCAGGGAATGTAATTGCACAACTTCGCTCAGATGGCGCAGGTATCCACACGCTTGATAGCTCCCGTAAGAAAGCTTTTACTGTCGCTAGCATGAAGCAGCCGTCAGGTAATCTAATGAAGCTAATTGCAGAGAAGCCAATCATGCAACCACTACAAAATATGGATGACAGCTTGCTGTTCTTAGCTGGCGGTGTTCCGGTACAACTGAACAATGCCATGATTGGTGCGATTGGTGTAGGCGGCGCTCCAGGTGGACATTTAGATGTCGCATGTGCTGAAAAAGCGATTAAGAAATTCTTCTAGAAACATACTGATTGCCCATATGAACAGTGCCCTATTATTTCGGGGCACCTTCAGACCGCTAAGATAGAAGAAACACTATCCTAGGGCACTTCAAAGCGTGCACTTACCGCTAGGTGGTCAGATAAATCCCACACACCCCACATATCATCATCAAAACTGCGTAACACTTCAATTTTGCTGGAACTCGTCACCACACTGCCATCATTTAAATACAACAAATAATCCAACCGTTCTTGGGCTGATTGATCACTATCGGATAAGTTTTGATTCACAAGAGGATCGTAACTGTAAGCTAATGAACCTTTTAAAGGCGGCTCTTGTAAATCCAACACTCTAAGCATTTGCGTGAAATCGAGTGGAAACTTATGCTTGGCGATATTGAAATCACCACCGAAGATAACAGGTTCGTCCTCTGGTAAATCTAACTGCTCCACAAAGGCTAATATTTCACCGACTCGCAGCATTCTTATATTCCGATGCTCGCGAGAATTCCAAGACCCTAGATGCAGGTTAAACAAATGATATGGGCGACTGTCTCTTATTATCTTGGTATAGAGCACACCTTTATCTGCCGCACTATCGGTTGCCCGACAGTAAATACCCCATTGTTGTGCCTGTTCAACAATGGGGTATTTACTGTAAGTAATAACACCGCCATCGTAGGTATTACTGACACCACCATCGAGTTTTAGCGAATACAAAATAGAGATCACTCAACACTGAGTAATTTGATGAGTTAGAGTATGAGGAGCTCATAAAATATGACCTAGACTTGCTATACATTGTTACAAGTGGATTGATGATTGACACAAATTTGATGTGAACAGCACCACCAATTGTTATAGTATAACATCAAGTCAATTAACTATTATGCCGCATGAAACAGCTATTTAATCTAACCAAGGTGCTCAGCTGCCTCTCTTCAAAATATCTGCATCGTTTCTCAACACGATCACGATCTGTTAAGCATTTACCGCTGTGGTTAGCAATACTGACTTTTGCTCCGAACCTACAAGCACATCCCCACTCTTGGGTCGAAATGAAAACTCACATTGAGGGCGAGAATGGCATGATTACCGGTCTCTCTATGGAGTGGTCTTTTGACGCCATGACCTCTATGTACATGCTGGATGGTGAAGACGTCTCTCCTGAGAAAGAACAAGAAACGTTCAAGAACCTTGCGGCTTCAGTGATTGAGAACATGATGTACGAGCACTACTTCACCTATTTCTACGATGGTGGAGAACCAATAAAATATCAGGTTGCTGAACATGCGAAGTTCAAGCGCGATAAAGCCAAAATGGTACTGACATTCGATCTGCCTCTTTCAGAACCTAAGCCTGTAACACGTGATTCGCTACGTATGCTGATTTTTGATCCGAGCTATTTTGTTGATATGTCTTGGATTTCTAATGATGACGTGACTCTATCTCCAGTGCTCGCAAGACAATGTAAGTTAGAAATTATCGAGCCGAATCCAACACCTGAGCAAATGAGTTATGCGATGTCGTTACCTGCCGATGCCGATCCAGACAACACATTAGGTCAACTGTTCACTCAGTCGGTCGAGCTTCATTGTGCCGCGGTTCCTGGTGCTTAACCAAGGCGGTTTACTTTTACGATTAGGCGTTTCGACAATTAAGCGTCTGTGCTCGTTCAGTCTCTCTAACCATCGAGAAAACGATTTTGATAAAGGTGCTTTTAATGCAGAAAAATCATATAGAAACAAAGTGCTACCTTATGGGCATTGTAGCCTTAGTACTTGTTCCAGTAGGTGCGTACCAGCTGTGGGTTATGTGGCCATCACTAGTCATATCCAGCATTCAATGGCAAAGAGAAGTTAATTCAGAGCTTGCTGACCTCCTCTACGAGGCAAAGTCTAACCCTTGGGGCGCGGGCAGTTACCTTATCGGGTTCAGTTTTATCTATGGCATGCTTCACTCACTTGGACCAGGACACGGCAAGGTCATCGTTTCGACCTACTTAGCTACTCACCCAACAAAAGCAAAAGCTAGCTTAGTTCTGACTATCGTCTCTGCTTTTTTACAAGCATTGGTCGCGATCTTACTAGTAAGCGTCTTGCTATGGGGCTTTAGCGCTTCTATGAGAATGGTGAACGACAAAGCAAACATGTTTGTTTCATTAAGTTTCGTGTTAGTCGCGGCAGTTGGTGCATTGATCTGCTGGAAAGCACTAAGAAACATCTACCGTTCAATCCGCAAACCAAAATTGAAAGTAAAAGCCATCACTACGCTTGTGACAGATACAAGCTCACCGATGAGCACTCATTCACCAATGGCACTTCGTTCGCCTCTTTCGGTTAATGCTCCAATGTTGGGTTCAGCGAGTGTATTACAACCGACGACACAGCCTAATGTGAACCACACTCATGCAGAGCATTCCCATTCGGATTGTGGATGCGGCCATCAGCATGTTGCCGATGCGGACGCAATAAACAAGGCTTCAACATTTCGCGAATATGCAGGAATCATCGTTACGATTGGCGTAAGACCATGTACAGGTGCGATTATGGTTCTGCTTTTCGCAAACATGGTTGGCTTATATTGGATGGGTGTTGTCAGTGCCTTTGCGATGGCGATAGGTACCGCATTCACAACCTCAACGATTGCCATAATGACACTAACGGGTAAGAACTTGGTAAAACGCTATTTGGAAGCAGGTAACAAGAAAAACAGTGCGTCACTCAAAGCCGCAGGTCACTATTTACAACTGTTTGGTGGTGTCTTACTTATCTTAATTGGCTTATTGCTAATGAATGGTCAAGACAGCGGTATGTCGCCAGTGTTTACTATGTAGCTATAGTTTCGCTCTAACACTGCTTTGTTGCGTCGTTCGATGAAACTAAATCAGGTAGCCTTATACCTGAAACTCAGTGTTTTGTTTAATAATCGCTCAATCTCGGGCTGTTTGATTTTCTGTCCGAATTAAGCAACAAAGCCTCGAATCAATAGTGACGAGATCGTAGAGTTTTACATCGACCCAATTTTAAAGACGGTTGAACAAAGAACGAATAATGGTTTTATCTCTCCAGCGGGGTTCGCTTCTATAAGCCACTAAAGTTGAATGAACTCCTCCACTAGTTATTGGGAGCCCTTCTCTAAAACCTATCTCACACAATGCCTGCTCCCCCAGCAGGCATTTTTGTACTAATGAAAACTAACGGGCGCATGGCGATTCAGGAGCTTAGGAGCAAAGAGTGACCAAATAACATAGCTGAACCAATTTGTAGAAAATGGTAAGCTAATTAGTATCTTGTATGATTGGGGATTTAGACCCATAAAGCGGTATACGCTCTGGCTGAGCCATAAAAAATGACCACCTAAGATAAAAGCCCTGCTTGATTATATCACTCAAGAATTGAAATAACCGGACGCCAATAATGAATACCATTTACCAAATCAGTGATTGCCACCTCTCTGATGAATCCAGCTATGAGAACCTACGTCGAGCGCTTGAATACGTCAGTAACGATCAAGAATGCGAAGCTATTTTCCTAACAGGTGACATTTGCTGTAACCCCCAACCCGGTGACTATGTTCACTTAGAAACGTTCGTTCGAAACCTTACCGACAAATCTATTTATGCGATTGCAGGCAACCATGATGACTCTCGCTTAATGTGTACAGAACTTAAAGGTTCGACGATCTGCGTGACCGATAGAGCCATCGTTTGTGGGCGTGAATTTCTATTTCTCGATTCGAGTTTCAAACCCAAAGACAGCGTTCACCCACTCGGTTCAGGACGGCTCGATCATCGAGGGCTAGCCCAATTGAAAAAACAGCTGAGGAAAGCCAGTAACCCTGTTGTTGTTGTTCACCACCCTATCATTCCTGTCGGTGCCGATTGGATGCAAGCAATCCGTCTTGAAAACGATTTTCACGTGATGAGTGTGCTTCTGAAATACGGAGTACGAGAAGTCATTTGTGGTCACGGTCATGATCAAATAACAACGACACAACACGGCATGAACCAGTATATGGCACCTTCTACAGCTTATGGGTTCGACCACTCGATTGAGAAGTACAATCGCAGTGATAAGATTGGATTAAGCAAGATCTGCGTATCACAACACTCATTTGATTATCTAGCTATCTACCTTTGAATATATGTATTTTAACTTACGCGCTACAACTAACGGGTAAGCCATTCATCTAACACGGAGATGAATTGGGGGTTTATAAGATAACCACTAGAAGCGTGCGGGTTACTTTGCCCGTCACACACATTGAGATTGTAAATTGGATAAATGTCTTTCATTCCACCAGCAATCAAACCCAGTTTGAGCATCTCTTGAAAGTCATTTTTGATTTTGCTGTCATGAGAGATAAAGTCATCTTCAGCCGACAAGTTCACCCACCTATGAATATTCAAAGGGTACTTTTTCATGCCCTCTAACCTACTCCCTTTCAAGCGCTCTTTTACACTCTCGTCGCCTAATGGTGAACCTAACGTAACCAGAAGATCGATCTTCTTTTTAGCGCCGTAAGCATTTCGGTACTCACTGTAATGAGAAAGTTTCCATAACACGTCATAGCTGATCATTGTGCCAAGACTATGTGCTACGATCATCACCTCATCTTGGTTATCTAGCGCTTCTCTCAGCTCCGCCATTAATCGATATCTTACATCGCTGCCAAAGTAAGAGTCTTCATACCAATAATGAGTCATGTCGGGAGCAACTAATGCTATAAGTGGCTCTACCACTTTCAAACGACTAAGCACAGAAGAAAAAGTATCTGCAAGCGCCTCTTGCAGAAACCCTGCCTTGGAAACTTGAACATACGTTTTCTTATTAAACTGATGGGACTTGTAACCTTTAAGGTCAGTCAAAGCTTGTTGTCGATAGAGCGGGTCTTCAGCAGACTTGTTCAATAAAGCGTTCGATAAGTCGCCAAAATACACGAAGCGCTTCTCGATATTCTGGAAAACTTGGAGTGAATCAGAACCGTTACAGTCACGCTGTAACCCATGTTCTATGGCATCGTACCAGAGTGATTGAAGAGATTCCCTATCAGGCTTTTGCCCCCGGCCGTGGATGAATATTATTTTCTTAGCCATACCTTAAAAACCATGTTTTTTTAACATTAATCATCGGGCGGTTATTTTCCTGAAAATTAACGTGGATAGAACTGATTAATTTTACTTCCCTTGCTTTATGCGGCCTACATAACCGAAATGCCCCCGAGCTAAACATCAACTTGTGAGTGTTTCCGCGTAAATGACCCACATATCAGGTGCAAGAATCACATGGGGTAATACTGTTAGATATGGTTTAACTAGTGCCCTTTCAAACCAGCCCCCTTTATTCTGACACACTGAAATAGGCTCTAAGAC
>NZ_JBQKUM010000107.1:0-11413 GCF_054968605.1 Pseudoalteromonas sp. G5_S1_14_S5
GGCAGATCGTATTAATGAAGATGCTCGTTTACAGAATAGGCTGTAAAATTACACTAAATCACTGCATAATAAGTATTATTATTTAATAACCATAATAAAAGGTACACTAAAATGAATGTTTTAGTTACAGGTGGCATGGGTTATATCGGTAGCCACACAAGTATCCAGATGATTAACGCAGGCATGACACCTGTCCTTTTTGATAACTTATACAACAGTAAACCAAGCGTATTAGAGCGTATCGAGAAGGTATCTGGTGTTCGTCCTGTGTTCGTTGAAGGTGACATTCGCAATAAAGCTCTGTTAGCGGAAACAATGAAACAACACAACATCGAAGCAGTTATCCACTTTGCTGGTTTGAAAGCGGTAGGTGAATCTGTAGAGAAGCCTCTTGAGTACTACGATAACAATATTAACGGCACTTTAGTGCTTGTGGATGCTATGCGCGAAGCGAATGTTAAAACTTTAGTATTCAGCTCATCAGCAACCGTGTACGGTGATCCTGCAAGTGTGCCTATTACTGAAGACTTCCCGACAAGTGCGACGAACCCTTATGGACGCAGTAAGCTAATGGTTGAAGAGTGTCTAACGGATTTCCAAAAAGCGAACCCAGACTGGAGCATCACGTTACTTCGTTACTTTAACCCGGTGGGTTCACACCCAAGTGGCGAACTAGGTGAAGATCCACAAGGCATTCCAAACAACTTGATGCCGTTTGTTTCTCAAGTTGCCGTTGGTCGACGCGAGTTCTTGTCTGTATTTGGCAGCGACTATCCAACCAAAGATGGCACGGGCGTTCGTGATTACATTCACGTAATGGACCTGTCTGACGGCCATATCGCAGCACTTGAGAAAGTAGGGCGCAAAGATGGTCTTCACATCTACAACCTTGGCACAGGCAACGGTTCTAGTGTTTTAGACATGGTTAAGGCGTTTGAACAAGCAAGCGGTAAGGAAATCCCTTATAAACTTGTTGAGCGACGTGCAGGTGACATCGCAGAATGCTGGGCAGATCCGTCAAAAGCTCAAGAAGAGCTGGGTTGGAACGCAACACGCACACTGACAGAAATGACAGAAGATACATGGCGCTGGCAGTCAACAAACCCTAATGGTTTCCCAGGCTAATCTAGTTGTTTCATGAATGGTTAACTTATAAAAAGATGCTTTAGGGCATCTTTTTTGATCTAAATCGAATAAAAAGTAAATTAGTGGTTAAAAAGTATCATTCTGTATTCATTGTGTTACTATGCTCGCGAATTATATGTTTAATGTTAATTTTCTTTGGAGTTAATCATGGAACTAGGCCTGATCATCACATTCATCGTTGCTGCAGCAGTAATGGTTAAGAAAGAAATGGCAGAGAAGTAATTTCACTTTATTCCTTTTTGATACAATTTTTAGTGAAATTGAAAAAGCCAGCTCATAGCTGGCTTTTTAGTTTCTGTCGTTCAGGCTTGTAACGAATTAGAATTCGTAGTTTGCAGATAAGCCCCAATTCCGACCAGGTTGAGATTTGATATCGGTGTTGAAACTAGAATCGTGTGCGCTACCAGACATATCACTGTATAACCAGTACTTCTTATCTAGAGCGTTAAATAGACCCGCTCGCAGAGTCAAATCTGTCATAGGGCGATAATAAGCCGTCAAATCTACAACGGTGTATCCTGATACATCAACATTGTCATCAGAGTTCCAATCATCCTTCGACGCAACCATTTTAATATTTAACGCAGAACCGAAATGATCACGTTCAACACCCAAACCAATTGTGCTTGTTAGTGGTGCAACTGAGTCAATGGACTTATGAGTCTTCTTGTCTTCGCCATCTGCATAAGCAACAGCTAAGCGAGTGTAAGTGCCGTAAGGTGCGTTAAACAGAGTGTCAAGATTGATAGTTGATGAGAACTCAGCACCATAAATCGTTACTTCGTCTAAGTTTTCTTTCGTAAACATATCTTTACCACCTTGTTCACCTGTTTTCGTTTCGTTGATGAAATCAGTGTAGTCGGTGTAGAACGTGCTCAACTCGAAACGAGCATATTGGTTGTTACCACGCAGACCAAGCTCATAAGAAAGGCTTCTTTCTGCTTTTAGGTTAGGGTTTGCTTCTACAATGGCACCTTTATTATAAAAGTAGTAAAGGTCATAAACTGAAGGAGCTTTGAACCCTTGACCAACCTGACCAAATACAGACAAGCTATCGTTGATATGGTAAACCGAGCCTAATTTGGCTGTGAATGCGTCATCTTCATTCTTGTCGTATTCAGTTGTGTAACCTTCATCGGTTGATGGGTCAGCAACAAACGAGTCATATCGTAAACCACCCGTTACTACAAGTTTGTCATCCATGAAAAACGCTTGATCTTGAAGGAAAACGCCCCATTGCGTAATTTTTGCGTCAGGGATACCTGTGCTACCTGGAGTAACGGTACCACTATCAAACTTATAATCAGTGTTGTCTAATTCAAAATCATTTTGTAAGTAAGTAAAGCCGTACGTAAACTCATGGTCAGCACCGCTAACATTAACCAACTTAGAAAGTTGTGCATCGACCTGCATGTTTACATCTGATGCATCACGTTCACGTAGACGACGCCCATTAAAATCTGTTGTGTCGTAATTTTTATTCAGAGTACTAGAATCTTGATAACTTAGAGACCAATCTAACGAGTCTGCAATTAAGGAGTTTAGTTTTAGTTGTTGTTCTAGGGTCGCACGGAAACGTTTGTTGGTGTCTTCATTGTAGTTATCCGTATAAACAAAGCCATGCATTATTTCGTAGCCATTGTAGTTAAGCTCATCTTCATCATATTGACGCTGATAATGTTCTACCGTCAGGCCAATCTTGTTGGAATCAGATACATTATAAAATGCTTTTGCCAAGAAGTTGTTCAGTTCCGTGTCTGCAGGATTAGCTGCACCGCGATCTGGGCCTTCAACATTAGAGCCCGATGAGTGAGTTTCTGTTTCATGACCTTGAGCGTATGTCGCCATTACGATAGTTTCTAGTTTATCTTTACGCATAGCCCAAGAAAAAGTGTTCTTGAACTGTTCATCAGCTGAAGTGTAGCTAGATTTGATACCAAAACGGTTTTCATCGCCGTTAGTTCTAAGCATATCCTCTGGATTCTTTGTTCTCAGTAGTACCGCACCACCAATTGCATCAGAGCCATAGAGAGTAGAAGCGGGACCTTTGTTCACTTCAATGACACTCAATGTGTCTACTTCAATCGCGTTTGAATATTTACGCTGTTCAGATGCACCAGGGTTATATGGAGTGGGTTGTCGTACACCATCTACCATTAATTTAACGCGATCACCTTCAACACCACGAATATTAAAGCCTGAAATACCAAAACGGGCACTACCTTGAGCTTCTACGCCAGGTGTGTACTGAAGTGCTTGCTTTATGTCGTTGGACATTTGATTATCAATATCCTCCGAAGATACTGATTCAATAGAGCTTGAAACATCAGCTTTGCTTTGTTCAGTACGAGTTGCCGATACAACAACCTCGTCAAATAGGGCATAATCTTCAGCTAAGGCTGAGGTTGATGAAAGCGCTAAAACGATTGAAGCAGAGAGTAGGGATTGCTTATACATCTGATAGTTACCTTAATTCCATAGTATTATCTCGATTTCGCAAAGGATAATATTGGATCTAAATGATAATTACTATTATTTACATTTATATTTATTTGTAATCTTGTCATTAAAAACTCACTTAAACCGTATAACTCGCTGTATTAAAAGACCTTTAATGGTTCCATTTGCCTGGTGAATACTTTCATTTTTGTGACCAACCACTCATTTGCAAGGTGGAAAACTGATGCATAGCCCAATAACACTTGAAGCGTTACACATCCTAGACGCCATCGACAGACGTGGAAGTTTCGCTGCTGCGGCTAACGAAATGGACCGCGCGCCTTCGTCACTCAGCTACCAAATTCAAAAGCTTGAACAAGACTTAGATATCATGATTTTTGACCGCTCCGGCCACCGTGCAAACTTTACGGAAGCAGGGCAATTGATACTTGAGCAAGGCAGAGTAATTCTTGGTGCTACAGAGAGATTGGTAAACGAGGCGAGCATTCTAGCCAATGGTTGGGAGTTGGATTTAACCATCGCTTTTGATGGCATTATCCCGATTGCTAATTTCTTCCCACTGATTGATGAACTAGGGAAAATCAGTAAAACGCGTGTTCGTTTACAAGAGGAGATCTTAGCGGGATGTTGGGAGTCACTGTCAGATGGCCGCGCCGACCTTCTTGTTTGCCCGAAAGTCGATACCATTCCTAATGACCTGAAAAGTGAAGTGATTGGAAAGATGGAAATGGTTTGGGTGGCAGCAGCCAATCATTATGTTCATAAGCGCTCTGGCGATTTTGATCAAAAGGCCAGGGAAAGTTACAGGGTGATTGCAATCGCAGATACCGCACGCGATAAGCCAGCATTAAGCATCAATATATTAGAGAAGCAGCCACGTTTAACGGTGACGAGCTTTCCCGCAAAAGTCGAAGCATTAACCAGCGGGTTAGGTATTGGCACGTTACCTTGTAGCGTTGCTGGTCCATTAATTGAATCTGGTGTTTTAAAGCAAATCGCAGGGACTGAGCCCCAGCCAATTGACATCGTTATGGCTTGGCGACGCAATAAAATGGGTGACGCCAAATCATGGTGCATCCAACACCTTAAAAAAACATGGTCACTCAAATAACGGAAGCACCATATCTGCTGCGCCATCTTCAAAACAGATATCTAGCTTGAAACCAAGTTTTTGGGCTAGTGTCAGCATGCCTCTGTTGGTTGGCATTGTCATTCCCGACATCTGTTTAGTCTGCTTGGCACGGCAGTAATCAATAACCTTAGTCATCAGAATTCGACCTAAACCTACGCCTTTAAGATCAGAGCGAATCAATATCGCAAATTCGGCATCCGTATTCTCTGGGTTTATCAGAGCCCGAGACACGCCAATGATTGCAGGTACACCTTGTTCTTCACGCACCACAACAAAAGCAATCTCTCTATCGAAATCAATCTGAGTGAAATTAGCTAACGCTTCATGATTGAATTCACCCACATCACTAAAGAAGCGCTTGTAGAGATCCTCTTTAGAGACTCGATTAATGAAGTCGGCATGAAGTGGTTCATCTTCAGGAAGAATCGGGCGTAGCAGTACTTCTGTGCTATCTTTTAATTGGATACGTTCCTCAAGCTCTATAGGGTAAGGGCGAATCGCGAGTCTTTCTTGCGGATCCCCTTCGTAGGCTTTCAATATGATATTGGCATCCAAGATCGTGAACTTATCGCCATTCGCAAGTACTGGGTGTATATCCAGATCATGTATTTCAGGGCAATCAACCACCATTTGAGAAATACGAACCAGCAACTCAGATAAGCCTTCTATATCAATAGGATTAGGGAGCTTTTGTAGACGAATCTTGCCACTCTTAATCGCTCGAATAATCAAGTAACGAGCCAGCGTCATGTTAAGCGGAGGGAAAGCAGCTGCTGCGTCAATCGACTCATCCCATTCGGAGCCGCCTTGACCGAGTAGAATAATAGGACCGAATGTTTCATCGGTTGTGACTTTCACGCGAAGCTCTTGTCCGCCAGCCAGTTTCGCCATGCCTTGAACCAGTAAACCGTGAATATGCGCTGTTGGGAATGATAACTGAGAGCGATCCAAAATCGCTTGTGCCGCATTCGCAACCTCACTACTGTTTCTTAAATTGAGCATAACACCTTGAACGTCAGACTTGTGTGCAATATCTGGTGAGCGGAGTTTGACTGCAACAGGATAGCCAATAGTTTCTGCAATATGTACCGCTTCACTGGGGTCAGACGCGATCCAAGTGGGTAACACATCTAAATTGAAGTGTTTGAAAAACTGACTGTTTTGATGGGTATCAAGACCAACTGTATCTTTACCCAGTAGTTGGCGTTCTATCCAATTTCTAGCATCCGCTAAATCTTCAATGTGAACTTTCTCAGCGGTAGTCGGCGTCTCCATAAGCTGACGTTGGTTACGCCTGTACTCGACCAAGTGCATGAATGCGACTACTGAGCTTTCTGGCGTTCGATAGGTTGGAATACCAGCATCTGTAAACAACTTTCTAGCAGGCCTTGCCGTCAGTTCACCGGACCAATTGGTGAGAATATTGAATCGCATGTGGCGAGGATGCTTTTTAATCGCATCAATGATGCGCTCAGCGGTTTGAGCAGAATGTGCGATGGCTGAAGGGCTATGCATGATAAGAATGGCATCCGCTTCATCACCATCGAGTAGTGTGTTGATAGTATCGATATAACGCTGGTCACCCGCATCACCAACAATATCGATTGGGTTGCTGTGCGACCAGCTTGAAGGTAACAACTTATTGAGTTTTTCGAGTGTCTCTTCCGATAACTCAGCGAGTTTACCTCCACGTTCGAATAACGTATCAACAGCCATAATCGCAGGGCCACCACCATTCGTGACAATTGCCAGTCGCTCTCCGCGTAATGGGACTGAGTGAGTTAAGGTTTCTACCGCAGCAAACAATTCATGCAAGTTTTTGACTCGCAACATACCACTACGACGAATAGCCGAGTCGTAAATAATATCGAGCGTATCTGCACCACCTGTATGTGCCATTGCTACTGCTCGGCCTTTGGCAGTTCGGCCACCTTTTAGTACTAGTATTCTCCGGTTACGTGAAGCTGCACGGGCAGCCGAAATGAAGCGCCTTGCGTCTTTAATGCTATCTACATATAGCAATATCGCTTCCGTGTGGGAGTCGGTACTTAGGTAATCCAACAGTTCAGAAAACTCGATATCCGTGCCATTGCCGATTGAGATAAATGCAGAGAAGCCGATCTCTTTATCATTAGCCCAATCGAGTATAGTTGTGCACACCGCTGCAGATTGAGAAACAAAGGCAATCTTTCCGGGTAGTGCGGTAACAGGAGAGAAGGATGCATTTAGATTAAGCCAAGGGATGATCACCCCTAAACTGTTTGAACCAAGCATTCTTATATTGTGCTTTTTTGCAATCGCTAAGCATTTTGAGTCATACGTTTCGCCATTATCACTCGGTTGTTGCATGTCTGAAGATAGAACAATGACAGACGTAATGCCTTTCTCCGCTAGCTCCTCAAAGAGCGCTATATTACGGATCGCATTGGTACATAGAATCGCAAGGTCAGGGACGATCGGTAGCGACAAAATGTTTTTGTAGGAAAGTACACCCGCCACAGAATCGTATTTGGGCGTAACTGGCATTACCGCCCCCTTAAAATCCCCATGCAACAGATTATTCATAACAATGTAGCCTGCTCGGTTTTCTCGCTGAGAGGCACCAACAACGGCAATCGAACGGGGTTTAAGTAGGGGATCAAGATGATTCATAGACATATCCTAGCCATGCACGTAAGTTCATCGTAACTTACTTTTCGATGACAGGTTGATGGAAAATTCACCGAATTCAGATGAATAAGCAAACACTGCATTAAGTTTGTGAAATAGGTCACCCAGTAATGGTGTATAATGTCAAAGTTAACTTGATTCTAAACCGACGTATCGGCATGATTTAGAGTAATTATTATTAAGGATATAGAGCTTCCCATGAAAAAAATTGCAATTGCGACTTTGCCACTGCTCTTGGCTGCATGTGTATCTGAAAACTACATCACGGATGTGACTTCAGATAGTTATCAAGAAGAGTACAAAACTGCCAAAGTTGAAGCTCCAGTTGTGTCTCAATCACAGCAATCAGCCGTTGTTGAAGAGAATGTTGTTAACGTGATCAAAACAGAACCTGTTGAGCAGAAAGTAACTCAAACAACTCAGGCTAAGCCAGTTGCGGCAGTAAAAGGTCCAACCAAGAAACAACAAGACATGAATCAGCGTTTTGGTTACACAGTTCAAGTTGTTGCGGTTGGCAGCCAAAGTAAAGTCGACTCTTTCGTGAAAATGCTACCAACGACTTCTCAACCTGTCTGGGAAAACTACAAGATGGTTAATGGCACTAAGTGGTTCACGGTACTTTACGGTGACTACGCAACACGTTTAGAAGCGAAAAAGGCTATTTCAACACTACCTAGCTCACTTAAAAACTTGAAGCCATTCGTGAAGAGTATTGATGACATCAAGAACTCTGAATATCCAACTCTTAACAAGTTAAACTAAGTTTTGAATCATAAAGAAGGAGCAAGTGCTCCTTCTTTTGTTTTATGACGAACCGTTTTGTTTAATAGTTAATCGCTCGATCTTTCGGACACAATTTTAACAATCAAAACACTGTACCTATTTCGACTTTTGTTTATCATTGAAGTCAGTATTCCTAGTTTCAAGGACCGAATTTACCCATGAACACCACAAATATTCTTCTACTATGCGGCGGTGGATCTTCAGAGCACGAAGTGTCTTTAGTCTCAGCCAATTACCTTTTTGATCAGCTGAAGAGCGTTGAAGACTTTAACGTAGTGAGAATTGAGATTAAGAATGAAGGCTGGTGTCAAGATTCGGGCGAATTGGTTTATCTTGATATCAATAACCAAACACTACGTGGTGATGATCTAGAATCAAAAATTGATTTCATCGTACCTTGTATCCATGGTTTCCCAGGCGAAACCGGTGATATCCAATCACTGTTTGAAATGGCAAAAATCCCATACCTAGGCTGTGGTTCTGAAGCTAGCAATAACAGCTTCAACAAGATCACTTCTAAGCTTTGGTATGACGCATTGGGTATTCCAAATACGCCTTACCTATTCCTATCTGACAATACAGATAACGCTCATTCACAAGCAACTCAAGCTTTTGAAAAGTGGGGCAAAGTCTTCGTGAAAGCAGCACGCCAAGGCTCTTCTGTTGGCTGTTATCAAGTCAACCACATTGAAGACCTGAGCGAAGCAATCAACAAAGCGTTTACGTATTCAGATCAAGTGCTTGTTGAGAAGTCAGTGGTGCCAAGAGAATTAGAAGTTGCAGCTTATGAAATCGATGGAGATCTGCACATCAGCAAACCTGGCGAGGTAATTGCACCGAACGGCGCATTCTACTCTTACGAAGAAAAATACAGTGCAGACAGCCACTCAATCACAGAGGTTGAAGCAAGCAACCTTACTGATGAACAACGTCAACTGATTGCGGACAGCGCTCGCAAAGTGTTTACACAAATGAAGCTTCGTCACTTGTCTCGCATCGACTTCTTCTTAACGCAAGATAACGAGATCTACCTAAACGAAGTTAATACCTTCCCAGGCATGACACCAATTTCAATGTTCCCAAAAATGGTTGAACACGACGGACATAAGTTCGCTCAGTTCCTAGAAAACTGTGTAAGAACCAGCCTTTATTAGGGGCATTTTACTAGGTTTCGTTCAACCAATGCACAATAAAATGCGGCTTGGATTACTTCCAAGCCTCTTTTTACTTCTGTCTTTTCAGTCTCTTAACTAATCGCAATGGCTTATTGCCATGGTGTTAGTGCCTTAAACTTCATTTTTTCACTTTCAGCCGTATTCGAATAACCAACATACTGGGCAGGCATTGCAGGGCTAAGCCAACGTCCAAAGTTCTGAATCTCTCTGATCTTAAGCCCTTGTTTAGAAAGCTCTTGCGCCGCGCCAACTCGTATCGAGTTTCCTGAAAAGTGATGGTTTTCTGCCAAACCGAGTAAGTCACTAGCACGCCTTAGTATTCTATAGATTGACGAATCATCTAGTGGTTGAAGGCCAATGTTTTCATGCTTATCAATGGCCCGAAACAAAGTTAACCCCTCTTCCTTACCTGTAACACTTAGCCAACGTTCAAGTGAAGAACTTGCTACACTCGAAAGCTTGTAAAGTGAGTCCTTGATTGCGATTTGATAAACACCATCAACACACTCAACATCACTCGAAGATAAGGACTTAAGTTCTGAGCGCTTTAAAACACACTCGAACATCACGTTATAGATTGCCATGTCACGGATCTCTTTTAGCGTTGCCTTTTCATGTGCAAGCAAGGTGTTTAATCGACTAAGGTGTGAAGATGTCATCGCATTTGTTTGTTTAGCGTCACCGGCCATTTGAGCTTGTAAGTGGAGCAGGGTGAAGCGAACTTGCCTATGCTTAATAGGGTTGGGGAAGTTAAATACTGTATGCAATAAGCTAAGCGTTGCAGTGTAACGTTTCAATGATGCAAACTTTCTGTTATTGGACTCTGTTTCTAAAAAACGACGAATGGCAGTAATTGACGCAGGGAGTGTGTTGATGCGGAACTTGGTGCAAAAAGCATGGTAGCACTTCCAATCACTGTAGATACCCAACAGTGAATTACGAGAATATTGGTAACTTGTTAGCTCGTCGATAACATCAATCGAAGCTTCTCTGTTTAATTTTTCAACAAACGAGTTAATTATCGTAGAGCTAGTTAAAATAGGGACATTTTTTCTCAAATTACCGTACCTCGACAGGCGTTTTTGCCATATTATGCTTGCTATCGTTACTAGTATACTTATGATTAATGCAGTGAAAACAAAAAGATGATCAATAGATATGGCTAATTCAATTTACCGTGGGATCCATCTGCAATCGACCGATCCCACAAACACAATTTGGCGTACTAAATTAAAAAACCACGTTATTCAAGGTAAATTAGCTGCCGTAAAAAAGAGTATCGATTGGTGGATTGATACTTCATCTATTATTGACCCAAAAGAGTTCACAGCGTTAAGTAAAACTAGAGGGACTGGTGGCCAAACTGAAAACTTCAATGGTTACCAGATCAAAAATGACACTGGTGAGCCAAACTCATGGTATTGCATGTTTAACGGACGTCTTATCAAAGGCGGGAAAACAGCAATACAGCGTCATATCGAAGCTTACTTAATCGCTAAACAAAAAGCTGAGCAACAAAAGAAGTAAATTATGAGCCTAGTATATTCAACAGAAACAGGTCGTATTAAACCTGAAGAAGAGAAAATCCAACGTCCAAAAGGCGATGGTATCGTTCGAATCCAAAAAGAAACCAAAGGCCGTAAAGGCAAAGGCGTTTCTGTCGTAACTGGCTTAGATCTAGATGATGCACCATTAAAATTAATGGCTGCAGAGCTTAAGAAAGTTTGCGGCTGTGGTGGCTCAATAAAAGATGGCAACATCGAAATTCAAGGCGACGCGCGCGATAAGATCAAAGCGCATCTTGAAAAGAAAGGCTACAAAGTTAAGTTTGCTGGCGGTTAATCTCTAACTAATACCAGTGGTAATATCGAAGATTATTATCACTGGATATTAGGTATTTTATGGTAAATAACCACTATGGTTAAATACACAGTGTAATTTAAAGAATACTGACAGCATACAAAGACAGGGCATCAAACATAGAGTCCTGCCTTATAAATAACGAACTATATTTAACATAACGTACATAATACGCAGTTGGCTTGTG
>NZ_JBQKUM010000108.1:0-11225 GCF_054968605.1 Pseudoalteromonas sp. G5_S1_14_S5
CATAGCCAGATAAGTAAACTGAAGTGGTCTCAATTTCGTGAGTAGGTTCTGCTGCGTATAGTAGGGGGGAGATAGACCGATCAGGTACGCGGAAAAGATAAATGATAGCGTCGTAATGCTTTATTTGGCAGACAATAGAGAAAAAGTACCTATTTAGGTCATTACTAGAATGATGCCACCTTGGTAGTCAAAGTTCCCTAAATCAATAGCGAGTCGACCAACATAGACTAAAAACAGAGAGCTGATAACAAGAAAGGTACTTTCTACGAACTCTAACGGCCATCATCAAGAACAAGAGAATACGTAAGATGATTGGTGTAACGCACTCCGTACCGAAGTGAATATAGTCAGTGACAACAAAAGCGCAGAATATTGAGATAGGAATATAGATGAAATTTATCGGCAGATAAATTTCGTTGTCGAAATAGGTTTTAAATCGCTGATTCTTGAACCCAGTATAAGAGCGCATTGAGAAGCTAGCCGTAATTGATACACAATAATTTACGTAGCATGTCACAGTCTTGATGATTGTAAACGCGCATTTCTACAGATTTGTCAGTATGTTAGCTAGATCAACAACGGAGGGGCACAATATTCACGTCCTACATGAAATAGAACGTGAACATGTTTAGAGGGATATATAAGAGTGATTAATCGTTATTAACGCTTGTTCTTCAAGTAACGTTTACGACGCTCTTCTTTTTTCTTAGCTTGTTGCTCTGCTTTCAGTGCAGCGGCTTCTTCAACTTCAATCAGCTCTTTAGTGATCATTTCTGGCAGCTCTAAAGTTACTTTACCTAAAGTGCCGTTACGAAGTTCATGCAGTAAGATCTCAGAACACTTATGAAGGTCAATATGACCACCAGCACGAAGTGCACCGCGCTTACGACCAATAGCTTCCATCAACTCGATATCAGACTCTGGTAGCTCTTCAATTTGGTAACGCTCTTGCAGTAGGTGAGGGTACTGCTTCGCAAGATATTCAACGGTGTAGAATGCTACTTCATCGTATTCCATCGCTGTATCTTTTACTGCACCTGTAGCCGCTAGACGGAAACCACTGTGTGGGTTTTCTACTTTAGGCCAAAGGATCCCTGGGGTATCAGAAAGAATCACGCCGTTTTGTAGGTTAATACGCTGTTGACGACGCGTTACCGCAGGTTGGTTACCTGTTACAGCGATTGTACGTCCTGCTAGGCAGTTGATAATGGTTGATTTACCCACATTTGGGATCCCCATGATCATAGTACGAATGTTTTTACCAATCTCTTCACGGTGCGGTGCCAGCTTACGAACCAGCTCCATGATGTGGTTCACTTCTTCTTTAACGCTGGTGGTAATTGCAATAGCCTTTACACCTTGCTCTTTTTCGAAATGCTCGATCCAACGTTCAGTTAACTCTGGATCCGCAAGATCACGCTTGTTCAGTACTTTTACACAAGGCTTATCGCCGCGCAGTGAGGAGATCATAGGGTTTTCACTACTGAACGGGATACGCGCATCCAGTACTTCGATGATCACATCAACCTGTGGGATAACTTCTTCGATTTCTTTGCGGGCTTTATGCATGTGACCCGGAAACCATTGAATAGACATAGAGATAAACCTTGATAAATATAGTTGCTGCACATTGTAAGGGTTCAATAGGGCGTGTAAAGCCATATCTATCCTGACGCTTAATTAGCTATGTGAATTTGCTTGAAGTATAGGCGACTTGGTGATGATTACTCAGCTCGTGATTAACTTAATGTGTTGAAGGCCATCATTTATGCGTAGTCATCTTTTCTACTTCCGTCTTGATACGCTTTGATTGTATTGAACAGGTATGTGATTTCAGCTTACCAAGTTCTGGATCCCCAAAATCGTTAGCGTGCAATGAGGAAGAGAGTAGCAATTAGGAAGATTATGGATTTACTAAACACGTATATACTTCTGAGAAAACAAAAGTATAAAGCCTCCCCTTAGGGGAAGCTCAAGTATTAATTGCAATAGATTGAGAACTTTGGAGAGAGTTACAGCGCTTTTTCTAATTCCGTTAGGAATCGAGAAATATCCTCTGCGCTAATGTCGCGGTGAGTAACAAAACGTACAGGGTTACCAGGTGTCATCGTAATACCTTGTTCGCTAAGTTCACCTGCGATACGGTTGATATCCACTGACTCGTCGAACTTCGCAAATACGATGTTCGTTTGAACAAAATCAGGGTTAACAGAGAAGCCTTCCAGTTTACTCAAGCCAATAGAAAGGTTTTTCGCGTTCTCGTGGTCAGTTTTGAGCTGAGCTACGTTTTCTGTCAGTGCCATTTTTCCTGCTGCAGCAAGAATACCTGCTTGGCGCATACCACCACCTACCATTTTACGTAGGCGACGTGCTTTCGCTATGTACTCTTTGCTACCGAGCAGTAATGAACCAATCGGAGCACCTAAACCTTTCGATAAGCAGATTGTCATCGAGTCGAAGTATTGTGCGATCTCTTTGATGTGGACATCTAATGCAACAGCTGCGTTGTATACTCGCGCGCCGTCTAGGTGCATTTGTAAGCCGTGCTGGTTTACGAACTCGCGAGCTTCGGCTAAGTAGGACATCGGAAGTACTTTGCCATTAATGGTGTTCTCTAGGCTTAAAAGCTTAGTTCGAGCGAAGTGACTGTCATCGGGTTTAATCGCGGCTGCCAGCTTTTTAAAGTCAAGTGTTCCGTCAGGATTGTTTTCGATCGGTTGTGGTTGAATGGAACCAAGTACCGCCGCCCCCCCAGCTTCATATTTGTAGTTATGTGCTTGTTGGCCACAAAGATACTCGTCACCACGTTCACAATGTGACATGAGGCCAAGCAGATTTGCTTGAGTACCTGATGAGGTGAACATTGCGGCTTCAAAACCCGTTTCTTTTGCAGCCCACTGCTCAAGTTCATTTACGGTTGGGTCGTCACCGTATACATCATCACCTACAACTGCGTTCGCCATTGCTTCGCGCATAGCTTGTGAAGGTTTGGTTACGGTATCAGAACGAAAGTCCATGTTTTTCTCCTAGAGTTCTTAGCCACATAGCCGGCTATAGATGGCCACATAGTTGGGCTTTACTTAAACAAGCGATAGTTTTGGTGTCGGTGATTTGATCGTTTCTTATTTTATCGTGTAGTTCTTCTAAGCTAAGTTCGATCACTTCTATTACTTCATCTTCATCACATTCAAAGCGGGTAGTGAGGTTGAGCTGTTTTGCTACAAACAAATGCTGAATCTCATCACAGAAGCCTGCGAGGGGGGTAACCTGCCCCAGACTTTGGAATGACTCTGCGCTAAAACCGGTTTCTTCTTCTAGCTCACGTTGAGCGCACTCTAGTGGTGTTTCATTGACTTCCATCGTGCCTGCGGGCAGTTCTAAAAGCCATTTTTTAAGTGAGGGGCGAAACTGGTTGATCAGGATGATTTTTCCAGAAGACGTAATAGGAAGAATAACGGCGGCACCAGGGTGATTAATTGTTGTATGTTTTATCAAGACGTTCGTAGGGAGCGTCACGTTCTCTTCTATGAGAGAAATACTTTTCCATTGATGGATAACTTTATTCATGCAGTCTGGCCACATTCCTTGCCAATTTTTCGTATTCGAAAGACATGCTCCACCATAACGCCTATGGTGTCGAAAATAAAAGAAAATTTAGGCATGGATTTGAATTAAATTTCACACCATGCGTGACTCTACTCTCAAATTTGCAATCTATGATTACACCGAAATTGCGGGCGTAACCATCTGATATAAATGGAACTCAATAATAAAATACACTTGTAACAAAGTGCTAACAAATGTATAAAAACATATCTACACTCTTTATTGTCCAAAGATTTTCGGAGTAATGCATGACCCCTTCTATTTCTTCACATGCTGACAAGGCGCTACTCTCTGAAAGAATTAACAAATTAGCGCAAGCTCTCTCTGATGGTGTCTATGAAAGAGAAGATACCATCAAGCTCTGTTTACTGGCTGCTTTGGCTGGTGAAAGTGTTTTCCTACTTGGCCCTCCGGGCATTGCAAAAAGTCTTATCGCTAAACGCCTAATCCAAGCTTTCGATAACAGCAGCTATTTTGAATATTTGATGACACGCTTTTCTACGCCTGAAGAGGTGTTTGGCCCTTTAAGTATCCAAGAATTGAAAGACAATGGGCGTTATGTAAGGTTGACTGAAGGTTATCTACCAACAGCTCAAGTGGTTTTTCTTGATGAAATCTGGAAAGCTGGCCCTGCAATCCTTAATACACTCCTTACCGTTGTCAACGAAAAAACGTTCAAAAACGGTAGCGATATTGAACGCGTACCAATGCGTTTATTGGTGTCAGCATCTAATGAACTTCCAGATGAAGATAGCGGCCTAGAAGCGCTTTATGACCGCATGCTTGTGCGAGTGTTTGTAAACCGTATTCAGAACAAACAAAACTTCAAATCGATGCTAACAGCGGGTACTTCTCAAGAAGCTGAGATTCCGAAGGGTTTAGCTATTACTGATATTGAATATCACCAATGGCAAAAAGAACTCGACAAGCTTGAACTGACGGACAATGCTTTCAACAAGCTGTATGAGTTGAAGACTATGCTAGAAGAGACAGTTAAGCAGCAGGGGTCAACTTCTGAATCTGATCTGTATGTTTCAGATAGACGTTGGAAGAAAGCTGTGAAATTGCTGAAGGCGAGTGCGTTCTTCAGTGGTCGTGACAGCGTCAACCCGCTCGATATTCTCTTACTTCAAGATTGTTTATGGCACAGCCCTGAATCACGAGATGTGGTTCGTAGTGTGGTTAAAGACTTTGCGTTGAACCTAGCTTTCGATCAACAAGAGTCTAAAGCTCAAATCGAAATGTCACGTGAAGAGCTTGAGGATATCCAAGACGAAGTTGAAGCAACACTCTCTGTTTCACTCTCTGTGGAAACAACCAGTGGCCTTCTACGTAAAGACGTTTACCATAACGATATTAAAAACGCGAAGACGTACAGCGTCGGCAGCGCTTACAACTTAGTCAAGTTAGTTCTGCTGCAAAGCAACATGTCAGTTTCAGAATCTGAGAAAGGTGATAGCCGCTGGGTTTACGTAGCTAAAGATGATTTCGACCGTGTGCTTAAAGAAGGGCACGGAGATATTTACGGTTACGTAAACGAAAACAAGAACCTGTGTCGCTTGAAGTTGGATCTTGACGCATCGAACCAACTAGTGATTAAAGACATCGCGAATCGCTCGGTATTAGTGAGTGTGGTGACAACTGATGGTTTGGACCATGAGCTTTACAATAAATGGTTGAGTGGTGCTGAGCGAGCACTTGAGCAGTTAAACGAAGCTGAATTCAAGTTAAAGCGAGTGCGCACCGATTTCCACGACGCGCTGCCTCACAACTATATCGATCCAGAGCTACCAAAAGCGATGGAGTCAAGTTTACAAGCGGTAACACAAGAGTTTGAGACTGCGAAAGTGAAGAGCAGCAAGATTGCTCAGCGTCTTAAATTTATGAGTCAGTACTTCGAGTAGAGGGGACAAGTATGTTAGGAGCAGACGGTTTAAACCTTGCTTTAATGGTTGCTGACTCAGGCATCATTGATACGGCGATGAATGATCTCATCGCCCGTTCTCAAGTGATGATGGCTGCCGAGAATAAAGGGGTTAAAACGTCGGTTAAAAACCACCTAGTGAAATGGCGCGGTAAAGTAAAAAAACGCGTCACGAAGGTGTGTGAGACCGACCGATTCCAAGAAGAAATCGCCCTTTACCAAGAAGTAATTCACTGGGATGAGTCCCAGTTTTTTGATGAGATTGATGGTGTCATCAAAAAGCTGGAGTGGCACTCAGCGTTTTACCTACAAGCTAGACGTCTGATAGAAAACAACAAGGGTGTTTATAATGCAATGTTCCCGCACTACTTCTGCGATCAGTGGTATCAATCGTTGTCAGATGCCATCAAGCAAGCTCAAGTAACAGAACTTGAAACAAGCAAAGAGAAAGTTTTAGCGGATCTCTACCAACGCATGGAAACCATGAAAAACATGGATAAAGTGACGGAATCTGGAGATGAGGGAAGCGTAGGACGTTTGTGGGACATGGCTTCTGCTAAGTTGAGTAAAACAGACTTAACTGTAATGAAGCGTCATGCAGAGTTTTTAAATAAACACAAAGGTCTACAAGAGATCGCCGAGAAACTGGGCCGTATGGCGGGCATGGAAGACGATCCTTCTTTACATAAAGCCCCTGTAGAAGAGCTGCAGATGGTCGAAGAGAAAAGCGATGAAGCCGTTGACGATATCGTTGGGATTCATGAAAGCGATGATCTTAACAAGATGCTGCCAAACGAGACTATGTTCTTGGCGTACCCAGAGCTTGAAGTTATCTTCTACAAACACTTGGCGGATAAACGCTTACTGAGTTATCGCTCCAAAGGTAAGTCTCGTACGTTACGTAAAGTTAAGGCACAAAAGCCAGATAGTAAACACGTTGATATCGAGAAGGGGCCGTTTATCGTTTGTGTAGACGCTTCCGGTTCTATGAGTGGTTTCCCTGAGCAATCTGCTAAAGCAATGGCCTATGCACTAATGCAAATCGCTTTGGCGGAAGAGAGGGATTGTTACGTGATCCTTTTCTCTTCAGAACAGATTACTTACGAGCTAACAAGACAAGATGGCTTACGTGAAGCGAGCGACTTCTTGAGTTACTCATTCCACGGAGGCACAGATTTGGAACCTGTATTGATGAAATCGATCGATTTGATGACAGGTGACAAATACAAGAATGCCGATTTAATCGTACTGTCTGATTTTATTGCCCCTAAGCAGTCTGATGAGATGATCGCTCAGGTTGAAAAGCTCAAGGAACATAAAAACCGTTTCCACGCAGTGAGCCTTTCTAAGTACGGCAACCCTCAATTAATGAGCATGTTTGATCATTGTTGGGCATATCACCCGAGCTTGGTTGGTCGCTTCATGAAGAAGTGGTAGATCGCGAATCATCAATTTAAGCCATTTTGCTGTATGTTTTTTAGCTAAAAAGATCGAACAAGCAGCAATTTGATTTAAATGTCAGCAAGCAGAATTTAAATTCAATTTTTTGTTTGACTATCTCTCCTTAATCCGTAAAGTAGGCACCCGAACACAGCGGAGTAGCTTGATTATTCCCTAAAGTGTTGAAACAAAAAGGCGCCTTGGCAGAGTGGCTATGCAGCGGATTGCAAATCCGTGGACCTCGGTTCGACTCCGGGAGGCGCCTCCATTCTTTCTCTTAGTTTGATAAGTTAAGATAAATTAGAATGAAATTGCGATACTAGCTCAGTTGGTAGAGCGCAACCTTGCCAAGGTTGAGGTCATCGGTTCGAACCCGATGTATCGCTCCAAATTTTGTAATGTTGATTCATATTGACATTAAGATGGTGTTTTACTTTTCAGTAATCGGCATCGCAATAAAGAATTGCGTGCCCTGGTGGTGGAATTGGTAGACACAAGGGATTTAAAATCCCTCGACGTTCGCGTTGTGCCGGTTCAAGTCCGGCCCGGGGCACCATCTATTTGGTTGTTACCTTTCGGGGTAGGAATCAAAAGAGTTGTTCTCTTAAAACACTATTGAGGGCGCCTTGGCAGAGTGGCTATGCAGCGGATTGCAAATCCGTGGACCTCGGTTCGACTCCGGGAGGCGCCTCCATAATTCAAAAAAACCAGTCCTAGCGGCTGGTTTTTTCGTTTCTGGCTTCTTACTTTTTATCTGCTCTGTTTAAGCATTCTGTTTTTACTTTTCATTTTGTTTTCTACAACTCGCCTTTGTCTGTGGCTACATAATCTTTATCGTTGATAAACCTGTAAATAAATCAAAGTCACAATTAAACATAATACTCAATCTGTTTCATTTTTTTTGGGGATGACCCTAATAAAAACATTACTATGAGTGATAGGCTTTCTCTTTATATTTCTTTAATTGTTCTATAAGAGGTTCTTAATATGCAATTTAGTCTAAAGAGGAAAATGGTTTTCTCTGTAGTTGTGGCGATTGCTTTTACATCCGCAATTCTTCTTTTCATGGGTTATAAGACTTTTCAAAGTAACAGCTGGCAGGCTATAGAGAGTGAAAGTCGTAACACGCTGAATGCCCATGCTAAAGGGATTAGTGATTGGTTTTACGATAAGAAACAAGCCGTACATGGTCTTCAACAACAGGTTCAACTTAACCCTTCATTAGATATTGTCCCGCATTTACGTCAAACCCTTGTTTCTGGTGGCTTTGGGTTGAGTTATTACGGCAATAAAGACGGGGAGATGTTCCGTCATGATCCTTCCCTAAATAAAGCAGGGTATGACCCAAGAGTTCGTGGTTGGTATAAAGAGACGTTAGCTCAAAACCAAGCCGTCACAACTAAGCCGTATGTCAGCGTTACGATGCAGGCACTTGTGGTTACGCTGACCGATCCGGTTACTGAGAACGGGTCGATTATTGGTGTAGTTGCTTCGAACCTCGCCTTGGACAAGCTGATTAAAGACGTATTAGCAATACAGGTACCAGGAAATGGACGCGCGATCCTTATCGACAAACAAGGCACGGTTGTCGCTCACCAAAACGAAGACTTTATTCTTAAACAGGTGAATGACATCGCTCCAGAGCTAAGTGTTGCTGGTTTAAACAGTGCAGCGCAGAATCTAACGACGATCTTTACCCAAGTTGATGGTCACGAAAGAGTGATCATGGCAGAGCCAATCAGCGGTACTGATTGGTTGCTTATGATTGAGATGGATAAAGATGTGTTGGAACAACCTCTATTTGATATGTTGGTCAGTCAGATCACTACAGGTTTGATTGTTCTGGTTGTGATGGCTGCGGCAACGTCTTGGTTTGTTGCTCGCCAGTTGGTAGAGCTAGGACGAGTAAGCGAAGCTCTGGCAGATATCGCAGAGGGTGAAGGTGATTTAACTCAGCGCCTTCAAGTCTCCAGTAAAGACGAAGTTGGTCAATTGGCCGATAAGTTTAATGTGTTTGTCGATCGACTGCATGGAATGATGACCAACGTTACCCAAGTCTCTACAGCGATGAACGACGGCGCTGAGCATGCCAATGAGAGTGCTCTAAAACGTAGCGATAGCGTAAGCCGACAGCAAGATGAAATTACGATGGTGGCAACAGCGGTAACTGAAATGGCGACTGCGACGGCTGAGATCGCTTCTAACGCGGACAATACAGCGAAAAGCGCGAGTCATTCAGTTGAATTGACTGAACAAGGCTTCCAAAAGATGGCAAAAAGCCAATCATCAATTAATGAGCTTGCTACTGAACTGACGAGCGCTGTATCTATTATTAGCGAGCTAGAAGAGCATGGACAACAAATTGCGTCTATCTTAGCGACGATACGCGAGATCGCTGAACAAACTAACCTATTGGCACTTAATGCTGCAATTGAAGCGGCGAGGGCTGGTGAACAAGGACGTGGCTTTGCTGTGGTTGCGGATGAGGTTCGAGTACTGTCTCAGCGTACTCATGCGTCAACTGAAGAAATTGAAGACAAGATCAAGCGTTTGCAGCAGGCAACGAATAGCGCGGTCAAAGTGATGACTCAAAGTCACGATATGGCGGAGACAAGCGTGCATGATGTTGATATGGCTGGAGAGAGTCTCGCTCAAATCCGTGAAACGATTCAAGTTATCAGTGATATGGCGACTCAGATTGCTTCTGCTGCTGAAGAGCAGTCACTGGTCACAGCGGAGATCAACGCTAATACAGAATCAGTTCGTGAAGTGAGTGACGTTATGGCGCTTGATGCGACGGAGGCAGTATCTCAGGCAGATCAGCTTAGCCGCTTAGCGAATGATTTGAAACAAGAGTTATCTCGGTTCAAGCTTTAACAACTAAAGCGCGATAGGGTAGACGAGAAAATACAAGAGCACAGACAGTCATCAGTTTGTGCTCTTTCTTTATCGTGGTGAGCGAGTCTCAGTGCTGATCAAAGAAGTCTTTATTACGTATGTATTTACTCATCAAGTGATAAGAGAACGGCCTAATCAACCAACTAAAGAGAGAGCGCCCTAAGCGAACAAAAGTCGGTGTATTTTCATAGATACGCCCGTTATAAAGCCAAAGTATCTTCCCCACATGCCAATACAGTAAAGGCACAGGTGGCATGAAAGTTACAATGTCGATGTCACAACATATGCGGTAGGTCTTTTTACTCAAGCGATAACGTTTCTTGAAGTTCCAATCTCCAATAGCAGGCTGTCCAAAAGTAACGATACGTTTTATGCAGCCCGGGTATTTTTGATCAAAGTAATCCGCAAAAACACAACCAATTGCACCGCCGGAAGAGTGGCCGGTAATAGCGATTCTTTTTCCTTGTTCTAATAAGGGCGCGAGAACCGTTTCCAACCGCTCGATCACGTTCAAGCCTAACTTATCTTCATTTCGACTTGGTTGACTCTCTTGAAATATCAGGTGATAAAACCCCGCATGAACTCGATAGTTAAGTCCAATCCTTTTGCAGCTTCTTGTCCATAGAGCAAAGTTAAGCAGCCAGTCTGAAACACTGTGTGACCCTTTAATAACCACGACCACTTCATCTTTGTCTTTACTCCACAGCACGCGAATCATGGTTTTACCAAACTGATTTTTGATGACTCTCTGACCGTTTGGAGCAAACCCATAACGAGTTTGTTTGAACCCACGAGAGTAGGCGAGGTTACAGAGAACGGCGTAGCGCTCATACTGGTATCGTTTTAGTGATTTCACAGCTTTAAACTTTAATGAGAGTTACTTAAAACTCTAGTTGTCGAGTGTGAAAAGTACATGAAAATATTAATTGAATGCTTTGATACTACGAAAAGGACTGGTGGATAGCTGTATTTCGAACTGTAATGCAGAGTCGAACACTCAATTGACCCCGAAGGTTAAGTATAAGAACCATACAAGCTGGACTAAATTTATTCTACAAAGTTCGATAATTAATCACTTGAATTAAAAGATAAAAATTTATTGTTGACGAAATTTTTCCATCCGTTAAAGTACACCTCGTTCTCACGGCTTAGGTCGCTGGGAGGTGGTGTTCTATTTCAGTAATAGGCACGCATAATTGCGTTGCCCTGGTGGTGGAATTGGTAGACACAAGGGATTTAAAATCCCTCGGCGTTCGCGCTGTGCCGGTTCAAGTCCGGCCCGGGGCACCATCTATATTGTTTCTATTTTTTAAGTAGAGTGATGAACAAAGAGTTGTTCTCTTAAATCACTATTAAA
>NZ_JBQKUM010000109.1:0-11218 GCF_054968605.1 Pseudoalteromonas sp. G5_S1_14_S5
AGTAAAGCTATGACGTTAAAAAGTCAGGACATATTCATACAAGCAATGGGGTTCATTATAGATGCTGTAGCACTCAGCACTGAAGGTGAAAGCAGGGCTGAGATAGGTATTTATTTGATGAGTTTGTTGGTTGCGGATCAAAAAGAAGAGCTGAAACCAGAAAAAATAGCCGCCATTAAGCAGCTAATTGAGATGGTTGATGAGGTAAGAAGTCCAGCGTTTAATCTTTAGAGGAATGAGAGTTGTTGTTTTAGCTCTTGGCGCTGATCGGGTGCAAGAGCTTTAACCATTTCAAAAGCCAATTGAGAAGTCGTTTTAGCTGAAGGGCTAAGGGTATGACTGAAGGAAAGGTTCATCACAAAGGTATGACCGCACTCTGGGTCACTGCAACTACAATATAAATCGCTATAACTCGCTGAAATACGGTTTGATTTTTGTATGCGGGCTTTCTCGCCACACTCGGGGCAAACTACTCTCATATAACACCATGAACCTATCGAAATGATAAGCTCATGGTACTAAATTATGCTGAGGATTTATACAGCCCTACTACCTATTAGGGTGATTTTTTATCTTTTTAGTAAGACGATTATATATAGTCGATTTATTTAAACAGGAAACAGAACGCTAGCATCGATTTTTATAGTTGATAAGTAATCACTATCTTCAAACCCTACTCTAAAATAGGTTGGTGTCGATATTTTATTGTTAAATTTAATTAAAAATTCATTTCCTGTACTAGTTTTTTCTACAGTAATGTTACTATCTTCGACATTTATGATCTCTATATTGATAGGTTCTTTATTGTTAATTGTTTTGTATGCTTTTACTAAAGCAACACCTGTACTTAAATGTGATATATCAATAGCTAATTCTGGGGTGCGAAGTTTAGAAATATTTTCTCTATCATTAGCATTCCAATTTTCTTGCACGTAAGTATTAGCCCAATCATCAGCAAAACCATAAGTAATTCCGCTATCATGACCATAGCCGTACGCATGACCAATTTCATGAAATAATGCATCATACGTTGTCGTTAAGTTTGCGTCGTTTCCAGGTTTAAAGCGCCCTTCCCATATCGAAGCCCAACCACCAGAGGTTACTATGTAATTATCAATATTTGGCATACTACCTCCTCCCATCCCAAGAGCAGCATACTCTCTTCGCATGGAGTATAAGCCAAGCTCGTGACCTTCTGCACCCAAAGTTAACAATGCTTTAGTTCCGTAGCTTAAGCCTTCATTTTTGTAATCTTTACAGTTGCTGTATTCGGTACAATTTTTTATAAAGAAGTCATCAAGGGCTTTAGAGAAAGATCTTCGATTAAATGACTCTTTAATCTTTGTTACTATGTTTAAATAAGGGTTTCGCTCATCATCATTTAAATCGTTATAGCAAGTTCCCGTAGATTTTGTTGCACAGTTAGAGTCTTTGTGGTTATCAACTCTTATTATAGGTAAGAATATCTCTGACTGACTAGAATAACTTAAAGAGGTAACTGTTTCTGTTGGGAAGTCTAATTCTGCTTCGGTATAACCTTGTATTTCTGCACTTAATTCTAACAACGATAATTTATTATTGTTTAATCTTACAACTAGACTCTTTAATGGTTGAGGAGTGTAGTTCGTTATTTTCCATTTGTTCCCTCCTAAGTTTTCAAAATCAATATCAGTGAATTTAAAAGATGAACTATGTGATTTTAAGGTGGTTTTTTTAACTGAAGCGAATAATTCTGGTAGGTCAGCATCAATAGGGGATAGCTTAAATTGACTTTTATATTTAGAGTCTGCTGAGTAGCTATGAGTTTGTGTTCCTCCATTTCCTCCATTTCCTCCACCTCCTCCATCTCCACCGCAGCCACTAACAGCAGCTAATCCTAATATGTTTAAGCTTAAAAATAGTTTTTTTTTCATATATTTAATTATGCCTCTTTGAGCTGAATGGATAACTTTGAATGATGATTGACGGTACAGCAATCCATAAAGTCAATCAATAGTGGGTGTGCATTTTTAGGTTTGGTCTAACCAGTTTGAAGATTTGCCCCCACCTGCGACGTTTTTGATCTGATTTTTTCGCAATTCTATTTCAGCGAAATTCTGTATTTTGTGAAGTGATGAATCATACGCGACAGATAAGTTATTGATCATGTGGTATATCAATGTGTATTCTGTCTAATAAAGCTGTATGAGCTATGGAGGGAAAATGGAATTTTACAATTGGATTGTTTTTCTTTTGGGAATTAGCTTTATTAACTTATGCGGTTCTGTCTATGTCGCAACAAGAAGTGAATTAAACTCACTTCAAAAAGTAGCGCAAATCACAATTATTTGGCTAATCCCTGTTATCGCAGCAATTGGGCTATACGTATTTCATCGTTCGCAAAGCATATCGCATGGTCCATCGACAGAATTCGGTGGTGGTGTAAATCTAAATCTAAAAATCAAAACAACTGGTGAACGAGACGAGCCTTAAGTCATTGGTAAATTGCATATGACAAGCACTGTAAGAGGGATTCACAATGCTTGGCATTTTTGCCTTTGCGTTGGGTTTTGTGTTTCGGTGCAATGGGTTAGGTAAGGTGGTTGCGTTGCTCACTACTTAACGCGTAAGGTTTTTGATTGTGCTTGGTCACTCATTTGCCTGATGAATATTGACTTGATTGTCTACTCATTGTTCTAATTAAACAATGAGCAAGATATAAGGTATTGAAATGGAAATTGTACAAAAGAAAGGCAAGAATAAATTCACCTTCAGTTTCGGAGACGATCGATTTAATTACGGCTACGAGCAATCGTCGGGTAAAGGTGATGCAGATATTTACTACGGTGACTTGCCACATAAAAGTTCAGAGTTCATTGAACAGAATGAGTGGCTGAGAAATGTAGGCATTCTTTGGATTGTAATTGGTATTTTTCAAAGTGGATATGGCAGTTTTACGCGTGAAGCGTTTTACTTAGATCCAATGTGGATCTTAATAGGTGGTGCTTGTTTAATTTGGACGGTTGTATCAAAAATTACCTACACAGTTTATAACACTAACGACGTTAACCTATTTATCATACAAGATAAACAGCATGATGCAGTAGTCGATGCATTGATGAGTCGACGCAAAGAGCAGCTTTTAGCCTGGTATTCGGATATCAATATGGAGAACGAGCTAGCTAATGAGATCAACAAGTTTAAATGGTTAGCTGAGCAAAAAGTATTAAGTGAAGAAGAATCAAAGCAAAAGATAGAAGAAGTAAAATATTACCATCAAGAGCAAGGTGGTACAGAAAGAGTTCTTAACTAGTCATAAACTTAGTATCAAGTTTGAAGCGCAACTACCTCTAACAGCCACCGCTCACGGTGGCTTTTTTACGCCTGTCTTACAGCCCCACCGAAAGCATACCCAGCCCACGGAAAACGCACTCCTCCTCCCCACCTGCGACGTTTTTGATCTCATTTTTTCGCAATTCTACTTCAGCGAAATTCTGCATTTTGTGAAGTGAACAATCATCAGCGACAGATAAGCTGTTGATCATATGCCATATCAATGTGTATCCTCACTCACATCAGATTACTACATAGAAATATATGTATCTTGCTTCAATTACTCAGTTTACGGAAGGAGTCAGAACAGGGCATTTGTTTGATAGTATTTACGAAAGCCTCAAGGCGGAGAAGCCTTATAAGTCCATTGTTGATGGGGTTTCAATCAATGCAGGCTTCAGAGATGGAAAGACTTTAGTCTTATTTATTGGGCCAGAATACGAGTATGAATAATTTACAAGTTGCTTCCTCTGTAATGTGTTATGTACCAGAGAGAATATTATGAGAATTTTGAAACTATTTACCCTTGTTTTAATCGCTGGATGTTCGAATTTTCTGGACAATACGGGTTCATCAGAATATGTAGATTTGGTTCCAATTGAGGTTGTAAATCCAAGATACCCAAAAGTAGCATATGAGAATAATCTATCAGGGTATGTGGTCATGACGTTTAACATCAATAAGCAAGGATATGTGACAGATATTGTTGTAATCGAATCAACCCCAAAGGGAATCTTTGAAAAGGTAGCTGTACAAGCATTATCAAAATGGAAATATGAACCACTCAATGACGTTGAAATTATTGCTCAAAAAGAAAAAATAGAGTTTAAAATCTAGTTTAAAGCAAGACTTCCTCAGACAGCCACCGCTCATGGTGGCTTTTTTACGCCTGTCACACAGTCCCACCGAAAGCACACCCAACACACGGAAAACGCACTCCTCCTCCCCACCTGCGACGTTTTCGATCTCATTTTTTCGCAATTCTATTTCAGTGAAATTCTGCGACCGTAATAGAAAGCTAATAAGTCGAGAGCCCTTTAGGAATAACGGGGGATGGGGGATAATTGAAGCGCTGAGAATGGCTTACAGGGCGCCTAACAAAATTGCGAAGAGTGCAAAAAATTGCAATAAATTGAAATTTTGACGATCAGTGTTGATCTGTTGTGTGTTTTTAAGTAATTGAAATGTATGGGTTTCTGTATTTTAGGTCAGTTTTTGATGATCATTTGTGTTTTTTCTATGATCAGTTTCGTATCGCCTCAGCCCCTGTGAGATAAGGGCTGAGCGTGAATTGCAACGAAAAACAAAATTGCAAAAAATGTCACTGTGTTTACGTGGCAATGTTGTCCAGGTTAAAGGTTAAATGCAGGTTTTTCGGCACTTCGGGATCCCCATTGACCGCGTCCATGAACATCTCACAAGCCGGAATGACCTCATTCTTGCAGTAGACGTAATCGAATTTAATGGGGTCACCACGGGTCCCACCATTTGGAATAATGGCGGCCAGTTCTACAGGAAAGCGGTGGCCAGTGATCACTTCTTGCGCAGTGACGTTTTTAATCTTTTCGTATTCATCTTTGGTCGCAATGTCGCCAACGGGTATGAGTTGTATGCCTCGCTCATTACCGTTCGGAATATTGATGAACATCGAGCGGAAGTTGCCCACACCACGGCTAGAAGCCATCTTTTCTTTTAGGTCGTCTTCATCTTCTTTGCTGAGGTTTGGGTCGGTGGCGTAGAAGATAAAACCCATGTGCAAACCGTTCTTATAGTACCGGCGGCGAAAGATGGTGGAGTCCTGGCTAAGTAATGCGGATTGGACACACCCCAAGTAATCTGGCCCACCGTAAACCTGTTGGACAGGGTCGTATTGCTTGATGAAAATGATGTCTTCTTTCTTGTAGCGTTTTTGCTTGTTGTCCCGCTCTAGAAAAGCGAAGTCACCGTTCTTACGTTTTCGCAAATACATGGTGGGGATTGGCCAAAGGCCTACGACTTTGCCTAAGTAATTACGCAGGTTAAGCAGGGCAGTATCACCGAACTCCAAGAAGTCATGCACGGCCGATTGCATTTGTTGCTTCTGCATTCCACCTTGGATGTAACGACCTGAAATCATATTACGGCGAGCCATTAAGATAGAGCCGTGATAGGCGTTGGCTCGCGTGAGTTTGTTTAAGCCCATTCTATCAAGTGGCGGCTCCCAATAGTCGCCATCGTCGTTGTAATACAGCTCGCTGTAATCGTAGTTGGTAAAATCACGATTCATGATCTCAGGCTCACCAAAGCTAAACATCAAGCTTTCATCATTTGTGATTGTTTCTGTTTTCTGTTCAGTCAGAGAGTTACATCTGCCAAGTTGATTTTCGTTTTTCTGAGTGGTCGAGCGGCTCATTAATGCAAGCGTGTGAAATAGCCCAAAATGCATCGGCGTGGCCAGTTAACTCGCTGCGCTCCGCTTTGAAGGTCATGTTGTTACCGCTGTTGGTGGTCGCCCGCTTAATGGCCATGAAAGCCATGGCAATGTCTTTATGCTCAGCATCAAACTGAATGCGATTGGCTTCGACCACATCAATCATCTTCATTACCAATCGGTTTTTACTTTCGTTGCTGTATTGAATGGCCACGGTTTCTCGCGGGTGTTTTTTGCTGAGTAAGTCATACACACCCGCGCCAATGCCAGTGGTATCGATGCCCAAATAGCTGACGTTGTAACGCTCAAACACTTTTGAGACTTGCTGAGCTTGGTATTGAAAGTTCAACCCGCGCCAATAGTGCTTTTCCAGTACTCGGAACTTTTCAATGGCCACAATAGGCGGGGCGACGACGACTAAACAGGCGTTGTCTCGGGTTCGGCTTGGGTCGTAACCTAACCAAACTTCACGCCGGTCGAAGGGATCGTTGTCATTGGGCTTGAAATCTTGCCACCGGCTAATGTCGACCATGGCTTTCTCAAGGGCTGAGAACTTGAAGACCGAGCTGGCGCCGTCGACGAAGACACACATAAACAGATTATCGAAATCGTCTTTGCTGTATTCGTCGCGCAGCTCATCGATATCAAATAGCTCACAGCCGCCTGCAGCGGCATCCTCAATCGTGACCACGTAACGCCACTGCTTGTCTGGGCAGAGACGTCCACCGTCGCGATAGTCGTCAAAGGTCGGAAACTCAATATTGGCGCGGGTATCTCGACCTTGGCGCCATTGGTCACCCGTCCAAAAGGTATAAGCCTGGTGCGTTTTAGCGGAAGGGGTCGAAAAGTAGGTTTTGCGCCAGTTCTTGTGGGTTGCCATGGCGGACGCGAGTTTGTTGAGTTCATCGAATTTAGGGATCCAAAAGTATTCATCCACATAAACGTGACCATGATAACTTTGCGCGGTTTTGGAGTTGGTGGATAAGAATCTGAGTTCTGCGCCATTAGAAAGAATGATCGGGTTGCCGGTCAATTCGATGCCTAAGAACGCTTGAGCAATCGCAATGATGTAACTTCTGAATACTTCGGCCTGGGCGCGAGACGCCGACAAAAATATCTGGTTATCGCCGGTCAAAATCGCATCTTCTAACGCTTCACCACTGAAGTAGTAGGTGGCGCCAATCTGGCGTGTGTGACTCATAGACATCCTTTCAATTATACTGGATGTCTATGGACAGGGAAATTAAGCAAAGACTACAGTGGATAAAGATGTATGAGGAATGTGGTGATGCAGGCCTCGTATGTCGACGTTGTGGTATTTCCAGACCAACGTTGCGGAAGTGGACAAATCGATATAAGCAGGATGGAGTCGCTGGTCTGGAAAGCCAGAGCAGACGGCCTCATTCTTCTCCCGATAGCAAAATAACGGATGAAATAAGAGTATTGATCCTTGAGATGCGTGTGAAACGTAATCTAGGGGCGCGGCGCTTGCAAACTGAACTAATTCGGCTTCACCAAGTACACCTAAGCACAGCGACTATCCACAAGGTACTGTCAGAAGCTTCTGTGAAGCCGATAGTAACTTACCGACGTAAAAAGGACTTCCAAAGATACGAACGCCCGATTCCTGGTGATAGAGTTCAGATGGATACCTGCAAAATCGCACCTGGAATTTATCAGTACACAGCTATCGATGACTGCTCACGTTATCGGGTTCTGAGGTGCTACTCTCGGCGTACAGCAGCAAATACAGTCAACTTTATAGAATGTGTAGTGGAGGAAATGCCATTTCCTATCCAGCGTATTCAGACGGACAGAGGGCGCGAATTCTTTGCAGATAAAGTCCAGAAGCTACTTATGATTTATGGCATCAAGTTTCGCCCCAACAAGCCTGGTTCCCCTCACTTGAATGGCAAAGTTGAACGCTCCCAGAAAACAGATAAAAGTGAATTTTATCCGACCATAGATGTTGGTGTGGGGCTGGAAGAGCTGGATCTGTTTCTAGCTGAATGGCACACTAATACAACTGGGAACGGCCTCACAGCTCCTTAAAGGGGCTAACACCGATAGACAGGATCACAGAGCTATCCGAACAAACTCCTTTGTCTGAAGATGTGTCACAGCATTACCAGATCCGTAAAGAGAGGTTTCAAGAGCAGAATTACAAGCTTGATCTTCGGCTGAGAAAATTGAAACCATCTCTATGAATCACACATTTCAGGCTATAAACTTGGCCGCTGCCGGATAATCCACAAAAATTAATTTAATGGTAACTCGCTAGTGTTACTGAAGAACTTATTCATTGTGGTAACAATATTTTTCTCAAGCAATTTCGCTGCCAAATCTTGACCTATGTCGTAGCCGTCAAATCCACCACGCTCATGATCAATTTCATCTTCTATGGTAAACGTCTCTTGCGACAACAAGTTTCCTTGGTTATCTAGCAATTTATATGTCACATCAAAGTCAGCAATAATTGTATACTCTGAGGAACCTAGGCCCAAAGTTAAAAGTTTTTTTCCAGTACTAAGTGCCATATCATAATCTGCATAGGCTGGTCCTTTTTTATCCTTTGCTTGCAACTCTGTAACAAAAACATAATCACTATTTTCGGTATTGGTAACCTTGGTATTCATCGGCATTTGATGAGATAAGATTTCATTGAATCTTGCCATTACTCGGCTTGAACCAACAGATAGCTCCGCCTCAGATATCGGCTTCATAGGCAAGACTTCCCCTCCAGAAAATACGCCTGGTTTAGGTTGGCTGTAATATAACTCTGTTGCAATAGTCTTATTCTCAAATGCTTCGTTATCAACCGCTTGTACAACTGGAACAGTAACTACTCCATGGGTAGCGCATCCTGACAAGATACCCAAAGTAGATAATGCAACCAAGAGTTTAATTTTAACGTTCTTCATTCGAAATTTCCCTTCATTAAATGTATTTAAAGTTATGCGTTAAATTGTTTGTATTTCTACTTATGCGATTCGCAAGCGGTTTTAGTTACCTAAAGTTAATGATAACGGCTGATACCTTTTACTAATATTTGACTCTGAAATGGATTCATGAGAAAAAATTAGCTGTGCTAAGCCTCTTTTGTTTCCAAGAATTTCAGCGGAATTAATTACGACACCATAGCCCTCAAAACTACCGTCAAGTGTGCCATCTATACAGGCAGAAGCCGTTCCATTAAGCTCATAGATTCCATTCTCCTTATAAGTCAAGCTCCCATTAATTAAACAGCCACTAGTATCATGTGTGGAGGAGAAGTTGCCTGATGCATCAATTGGGAAGTCATATCCACTTTTGGTTTTCCAACCCCCTGTAACAGTGTCTTGAGTTCGTCCATTTCCATACTTAGTCAGGCTTGCTGTCAAACCTTTTGTACTCCCATGATAAAGGGAACTCGAACCATTTATACCGTTCAGGCTCAACTCTACATTCCCCAAACTTGGGGAAGTTAATGACAAAGACAAACTTGAGCCAGCCTTGGTTGCTGTACCAACATTAACAGGAGTACTGGAGCCATTTCCCGTTCCTACAAGCTTACCATTATCAATGATGACGAAATCAGTGTAATCAATATCGGCATTATTTTTATAAGAGAGTACCCACGAACTATTTAACTCAGAATTTACTCTGGTCGAACCGTTATCTCCTCCGCCATTAGTACCTGCGCTATTAGTACCTCCGCCATTAGTACCTCCGCCATTAGTACCTCCGCCAGCACCACCTTCACTACCACAGCCAACAACTAAAAATGCTGACATGAAGAGACCTGCCGTTGTTTTTTTATTTAGCATCTATGTTTCACCTATTACTTATTATTAATAATGAATATAAAAAAGCATGCATATATGATCCCTATAAACATAAAGGAAATAAATGATTTAGCTCTCAAATATGAGAAAACAAACGTTAAATTAGTAAAAATGTAAGATGTTTATCACTTAAATATCATCACTCATATTCAGGCTATTACGAGCTAACCAGCTATTAAATAATGAAATTTAGATAGACAAATGCTAAGAAACAATGTAGTGAGCGATACTGAGGCAGGCTGTGATGTGTAAATTGGAAAGATTGCAGTTGTATCGGAGACGTAAGATTTCCTTGATTCTGTTCATTGGTGCTCTCTCTTTTTTGGCATGATCTACACAAGCAAAGCTGGACACTGCACTAAGAGATCTCCACATACCTAACGTTATCTACAGTTTCCAAATCTAACTTGTCCCTCCAAGAAGATTTTGTTCAGAGGCTTCATAGACCTGAAGTTTTACTCGTCGATGCCATCTCGAGTTGCTTGAGCTGAATCTCATCTGAGCCGGTGCACTAATTCACTATGCCACTATACTTTGTACTGACCGCGTCAAGCGTATGTAGTGTTCGGTTGTTAGGATGTTCAGTTTTTAAGGTGAAATATATGAATCAAGTTTGGGTAACGGGAGACGCAGTGGTCGATCTCATCTCGGAGACTGAGTCGACACTATTGAAATGTCCGGGCGGAGCGCCTGCCAATGTCGCGGTAGCGATCGCTCGTCTGTCAGGAAAAAGTGCATTTTTGGGTCGTGTGGGGCAGGATCCTTTTGGCGCTTTTATGGCAGTGACTCTGCAACAGGAAGGGGTGAATACGGAGCGTTTAGTTAAGGACCCGGAACAACGCACATCAACCGTGGTGGTTGATCTGGATGATCAAGGCGAGCGCAGTTTTACGTTTATGGTGAAGCCAAGTGCCGACCAGTTTATGTCTGTGGAAGACATTCCCGATTTTAAGAAAAACGAGTGGTTACATGCTTGCTCAAACGCTTTGGCGAGTGAACCAAGCCGTAGTAGCACCTTTGAAGCCATCCGACGTATGAAAGCTGCGGGTGGTTACATCAGCTTCGATCCGAACCTTCGCGATGAAGTATGGCAAAAGCAGTCTGAAATTAAGCCAGTGGTCATGAAAGCGGTGGAATTGGCTGATGTGGTTAAATTCTCAGAAGAAGAGTTTAATTTCTTGAGTGATTCAACGTCGATGGAACAAGGTTTGGCGCATATTGCCGATCTGAACAACACATTGGTTTTGGTGACGCAGGGCGCGAATGGTGTTTGGCGTTTTTTTGAAAACCAATGTGTGTTGATTTCAGGTTACTCGGTGACGCCGTTGGATACCACGGGGGCAGGCGATGCTTTTGTTGGCGGTTTACTGGCAAAGCTTTCTCAATATGACGCGTGGAAAAGTCAAAAAGTCATTGATTCTGCAATCCAATGGGCGAATGGTTGCGGGGCATTAGCCACCACACAAAAGGGGGCGATGACCGCACTGCCAACCCAAGATGCCCTTGTTCAATTTATTGAAAAAGACACTTAAAACACGCATGAATTAAAGAGGTATATATGCGGTGATCTCGAATTGAGCCGCAGAGCAAAGTGATTTGCTCCCGCAATACTGGACAAATCACTAAGTCATTTTTCAATACGAAAAGTTATTCATGTTTTGCTAATGTTCGA
>NZ_JBQKUM010000110.1:0-11116 GCF_054968605.1 Pseudoalteromonas sp. G5_S1_14_S5
TAGTATTGAAAGCAGTGACAACTAGTCCGTTAAATACTTACCTTCTGCGACTTGCCAGAACGCTCGAATTAGAGGGTTATCTAGCTGTGCTCGCTTACAACATACGCCTAACTCAAATGGCTTGATGGGTTCTATCTTTAAGCGGCTTACTTTATCTCTTACAGGACTGTTGTTTATGACTACATCGGGTGCGATACCAACCCCACATCCTAACGCTACCATACTTACAATTGCCTCATGACCTGATACTTGTGCATAAATGTTGGGTTTAATCTTCATCTTCTTAAACCATGCATTGGCACGCTCACGAGCGGTACCCGCTTCAGGGATGATAAAAGGCACTTCATTCCAGTTTGGTTTGTCGGATTGCAGTTGTTGGCTAAAGCTACTGACACCAGATGGGATGATGACAGATAGTGGTATATCACTGATGGTTTCGAACTCTAACCTTGAAGGGAGGATGTCTGGTTTCGCTGAAATCGCGATATCCGCTTCGTCATTTAATATTTTATCGATAGATTGAGCTGGGTCACCCGTAGAAAGCTTGAACTCAATATATGGATGAATGGCTCTGAACTCGGTAATTAGCTCAGGAAGATGGCTATAGCTTGCCGTTACGGAGCAAAATATCCTGATCTCACCCTTTAACTCTTGTTCACCGCCTTTTAGGTGAAGATTATATTGCTGCCACTCTCCAACAATGCTCAACGCTACTGGCAATAGGTGTTTTCCTGCTGGAGTGAGATCAACGCTTCGATTGTCCCTGATAAGCAGTTCCTGTCCTGTTTCTTCTTCAAGCTTTTGTACCTGACGGCTCAGTGCTGAAGGGCTGACATGCATGGCTGCAGCGGTTTTGCTGAAACTCTTGCTATCACATAAATGTATAAATAATTGTAGAGATTTTATGTTCATGTTCTGTGATCGTTTCCACGTTGCATTTATTGCAATAACTAATTGTGAATATATCACTTTCAGCAACGGAGTGTCTGTTTTAGTATGAAGTCATTCGATAGAGAGATATCGACCTTACGGACTTATTTTTAAAGGAGTGCCTCAAATGGCTAACTATTTCAATACATTAAACCTTCGTGAACAACTAGACCAACTAGGTCGTTGCCGCTTCATGGATCGTGAAGAATTTGCGACAGAAGCTGAATACCTTGAAGGCAAGAAAATCGTAATTGTTGGTTGTGGTGCTCAAGGCCTTAACCAAGGTCTAAACATGCGTGATTCAGGTCTAAACGTGGCTTACGCTCTACGTCAGGCTGCGATTGACGAGCAACGTCAGTCTTACAAAAACGCAAAAGAGAACGGTTTTGAAGTAGATAGCTACGAGAAGCTAATTCCTGAAGCGGATCTAGTAATCAACCTAACTCCAGACAAACAACACACTAACGTAGTTGAAACAGTAATGCCTCTTATGAAAGAAGGCGCTGCACTCGGTTACTCACACGGCTTCAACGTAGTTGAAGAAGGTATGCAAATCCGTAAAGACCTAACGGTTGTAATGGTTGCACCTAAGTGTCCAGGTACTGAAGTACGTGAAGAATACAAGCGTGGTTTCGGTGTACCAACACTAATCGCTGTTCACCCAGAGAATGATCCTAAGGGAGAAGGTTGGGACATCGCTAAAGCTTGGGCTGCTGGTACAGGTGGTCACCGCGCTGGCTGTCTAGAGTCTTCTTTCGTTGCTGAAGTTAAATCTGACCTTATGGGTGAGCAAACTATCCTTTGTGGCATGCTACAAGCTGGTTCTATCGTATCTTACGAGAAGATGGTTGCTGACGGTATCGACCCAAGCTACGCAGGTAAGCTTCTACAATACGGTTGGGAAACGATCACTGAAGCGCTTAAATTTGGTGGCGTAACACACATGATGGACCGTCTATCTAACCCTGCTAAAATCAAAGCATTTGAGCTTTCTGAAGAGCTAAAAGACCTAATGCGTCCGCTTTACAACAAGCACATGGATGACATCATCCAAGGCGAATTCTCTAGCACTATGATGGCTGACTGGGCAAATGACGATGCGAACCTGCTAGGCTGGCGTGAAGAGACAGGTAAAACAGCATTCGAAAACTATCCAGCTTCTGATCTAGAAATCTCAGAGCAAGAGTACTTCGATAACGGTATCCTACTTGTTGCTATGGTTCGTGCGGGTGTTGAGCTAGCGTTCGAAGCAATGACAGCATCTGGCATCATCGATGAGTCGGCATACTACGAGTCTCTACATGAGCTTCCACTAATCGCAAACACGGTTGCTCGTAAGCGTCTATACGAAATGAACGTAGTAATCTCTGATACAGCTGAATACGGTAACTACCTGTTTGCCAACGTAGCAACACCACTACTACGCGAGAAATTCATGCCATCAGTATCAACAGACGTAATTGGTAAAGGCTTAGGTGAAACATCTAACCAAGTAGATAATGCTCGTCTAATTGAAGTAAATGAAGCTATCCGTAGCCACCCAGTTGAGTATATCGGTGAAGAGCTACGTGCTTACATGAGCGACATGAAGCGCATCGCAGTAGGCGGTTAAGTTCTTAACTCGATATCATCGAAAAAATTTAAAGAGCTCCAAAAACTGGAGTCATAAATAAAAACACAACATCTAATTAAAAGGCTTGGTCGCCGTTGACCAAGCCTTTTTGTTTATTTGGAAAGAAGGAAGAGTGAATCGGAGTGTTGTTAGGAATCTAGACCGAAAAACTCGAGTGCATAAAAAAGGCTGACGTTTTCACGTCAGCCCTCTTATCTTTGCTCACTGAGTGCTTATTTGTCTAAAAGCTTAGCTTCTAGCTCTGCAAGCTTTTGTTCCATTTCAGTCAGCTTTTGACGAGTGCGTAGTAGTACTTGAGTCTGAACATCAAACTCCTCACGGCTTACAACATCTAGTTTGTTTAGCTGGCCTTGGATAACTTGGCGAACTTTTTGGTCTACGTCTGAACCCAGTTCTTTCACTGGCTGAGGCATAGAGTCGTGGATCTGCTTAGCAATTTGCTCTAGTTTTTTTGGATCAAACATATCGATTAAAACTCCTGACTATTTATCACTATTCTATTTAATCACACTTGATATGTCGCCTATCGCGTATAAAAAAAGGCCACCGAAGTAACCTTTTTGATTGTTTTACGACTTAGCGATTACTTGTTATCTGCTAATTCTCTGTGTGCTGCTTTTGCTTCATCGACGCGAGCTAGTTTTTCTAGATCTTTGTCTTCAACAAATACAGGAAGAGGTTTGTGTTTTTCAGCTAGGTAGCTGTAAATCACCGGCAGTACGAACAGCGTAAAGATAGTACCAATCGCTAGACCAGCAACGATTACGATACCGATACTAAAGCGCTGAGCTGCACCTGCACCACTTGCGTACATCAGTGGGATTAGACCCGCGATCATCGCAGCTGTTGTCATCAAGATTGGACGAAGACGAACTTTTGCTGCTTCCATTACCGCTTCAATACGAGTCTTGTGGTGATGCAGCTGTTCTTCTTTTGCAACCTCACAGATCAAGATACCGTGCTTGGTAATCAGACCGACCAGCGTGATCAAACCTACTTGTGAGTAGATGTTCATCGTTGCCGCGCCCCAAGCTAGAGCAATTAGGGCACCACAGATCGCCAGTGGTACAGATACCATGATAACCAATGGATCTTTTAGAGATTCGAACTGAATCGCCAGTACCAAGAAGATAATAGCCAGAGCCAAACCAAAGGTCGCATATAGCGCACTGCCTTCGGTAACGTATTGACGAGCTTCACCCATGTAATCGTGGTTGTAGCCACTTGGTAGCTTGTTCGTTGCCGTCTCTTCAAACCATGCAATCGCATCACCCATGGCTGCACCAGGAGCTGGTACTGCACCAATCGTTGCGGAGTTTAATTGGTTGAAGTGAGGAAGAGAGCGAGGCTCTGCCACAACATCAATCGTAATTAAACTGCCCAGTGGCACCGCTCTGCCATCTGCAGCACGAACGTAGTAGTTATTCATCGATTCAGGGTTCAAACGGAACTTACGCTCTACCTGAGGGATAACCTCATAAGAACGACCGTTTAAGTCGATACGGTTTACGTAGCCATCAGACATCATTGTACCAAGTGTGATACCGATATCTTGCATGGTCACACCGTATGCGCCTGCTTTGTCTTTATCGATGCGTACTTTCATCGTTGCTGAGTCGTAGTTCAGATCAAGATCTGAGTAAACGAACAGCGGGTTTGATGCTACATCAGCCAAAATGTCAGTAGTGATTTGGAACAAGCTCTCAAAACTGTTTGGCGTTGTAATAACAAACTGAATTGGAAGACCTGAACCTGCACCTGGTAGCTCTGGCATTTGGAACGCCGTTACCGCCATCCCCGGAACGTCTTTTACTAGCTCACCTACGCGGTTAGCAACTTCAGACTGACTTGTTTCACGTTCACTCCATGGAACCATAGATGCAATACCAAACGCTTGGTTTGCATTAGGCACACCAGTAAACACCTGCGCGTACGCTACTTCTGGCTGATCAGACAGAATCGTGTTTACGTCGTTCATGGTATTTTGCATAAAGTCTAAGTTCGCATTTGATGGTGCTGTACCCATCAGCATGATCACACCTTTATCTTCGGAAGGTGCTAACTCACTTGGGATAAACTTAAACAGCATCGGCAAGCTGGCAAATACGATAACCGCAAAGCCAATGAATACTGGGCGGTGGTTCATTACCGCACCAAGCATACGCTCGTAACGGTTAGTCATACCATCCAGTACGCTATGTACTTTTTGTTCAAACTTGCTTGGCTCTGCGTGAGCTTTAAGCATTTTTGAACACATCATTGGCGACAGCGTTAATGCCACGATACCGGATACAAATACCGAACCTGCTAGGGTTAACGCAAACTCTTTAAATAGCGAGCCTGTGATACCACCCATCATCGCGATCGGAGCGTATACCGCGCCTAGCGTTAGTGTCATTGCAATAACTGGTACCGCAATTTCACGAGTACCGATGATTGCAGCACGGAAAGGGGACTCCCCGAGCTTGATATGTCGGTCGACGTTCTCTAGTACTACGATCGCATCATCTACTACCAGGCCGATGGCGAGTACCATTGCCAGTAGCGTCATCAGGTTCCAAGAGAAGCCCATTGCCTGCATTACCATTGCCACACCAATCAAAGACAGTGGGATCGTAACGATAGGGATCAGTACCGCACGGAAAGAGCCTAGGAACAAGGTAATTACAACCAGTACGATTAATGCTGCTTCAAGGATGGTCTTAATAACCTCTTGAATCGATTCGTTAATCGCAATCGTTGAGTCATACATTACGTTCATTGAGATGTTGCTTGGTAGGTTCTTCTCTAGCTGAGGAAGAAGCTCAAGAACATCGGCTGCAATGTTGATTGGGTTAGCACTTGGTGCCGCGTTAATCGCTGCAACAACCGCTTCCTGACCGTTCGCACTAGCACGGTACACATCGTGGCTTTTCTCCAGAGAAACCTTAGCAATGTCAGATAGACGGATGATTTCGCCTTCACCGCTTCGTACTACAAGATTCTCTAACTCTTCAACGTTAGATACTTGGGTATCAGCACTGCCGTTGTAGAGAACGAACTCACCCGTTGCTTGACCGGTTGCCGATTGGTAGTTGTTGGCATTCAGTACCGACATCACATCGCTAGCAGTGAGATCAACGGCAGCCATTTTTGACGGGTCTAGCCATACGCGTAGTGCGTATTTCATACCACCGTATAGGTCAACTTTCGATACACCGTTTACCGTAAATAGCTGCGGGTTGATTACACGCTCTAGGTAATCGGTAATTTGACTCGACACCAACTCATGACTAGTAAAACCAATGTAGAGTACCGCCGTTGTTGAACCGGTCGACATGGTTACGGTTGGATCTTCCGCTTCTTTTGGAAGCTGAGAACGAACCGAGTTTGTCTTAGCCAGTATGTCAGACAACGCTGCGTTTGGGTCGGTGTTCAACTTCATGTTTACGGTAATCGTAGAGCTACCGAGTACAGAGGATGAAGTCATATAATCGATGTTATCCGCTTGTGCAACAGCCTGTTCGAGTGGCTGGGTGATAAAGCCTTGGATAAGATCGGCACTTGCACCGTAGTAACTTGTGGTGACGGTTACTACGGTATTCGTCATTTCAGGGTATTCACGCACCTGCATTTTGAAGATTGCTTGTAAGCCAAGCAGAGCAATCAAAAAGCTGATGGATACCGCTAGAACTGGACGTTTAATAAAAACATCAGTAAAGCGCATTATGCCTCCAGTTACAGCTTAGGTGTTTCAGTTGGTGGGGTAATTGCATCACTTTCCACAACCTTAACTTTGGCACCGTTACTTAGACGTACTTGGCCAGAAGTCACAACGGTATCGCCCGCTTTCACACCTTCAAGGATGTGTGCGATATCAGCAGTGCGTTCACCAACTTTTACAACATGTTGAGTAACGCGTTGAACACCGTCTTCTTCATTCAGGATGTAAACATTGTCACCGTATAGAGTGAAAGTAATCGCTGTTTGAGGTAGGGTTACTTGGTTCTCTAGTTTAGGCAAAATGATGTTAGCGCGAGCGAACATACCGCTACGAAGCTTGCCATCATTATTTGGAATGTCTGCTTGAACTTGAATAAGACCACTTTGCACGCTTACGGCTGGTTCAATAGCACTGATTGATCCTTCAAATGGGATTTCAGGGTAAGCGTCAACGAAGATATCAACCGCCTGACCCACACTGATGCGAGAGATGTCAGTTTGAGATACTGTGAAGCGTAGGCGCATGACACTGGTGTCTTCTAGGCGAACGATGTCTGTACCTGATTGTAGGTACTGGCCTAGGTAAACGTTACGGATACCAACGGTGCCATCGAATGGTGCGCGAATTTCACGACGTTCGATCGACGCTTTTAAGCTCTCAATATCAGCCGAAAGAGAGAAATAGTTTGCTTCTGCTTCATCATAAGCTTCTTTAGAAATAGACCCTTTTTCAAACAGGCCTTGGTAACGCTTGTACTTAGCTTTTGCGGCAGGCAAACGAGCTTCAGAACTTTTCAAATTCGCTTTCTCAACATCTGAATCTAAACGAACAAGTTGCTGACCGTTTTTAACTTCGGTGCCTGATTCGAAAGAAATTTGGTCGATGACACCGCTGTTTTCATTCGCAAGAGTGACACCTTGGTTTGGTTCGATGAAGCCGATAGCTTCAATCACAGGGACCCAGTCGATCGGCTGAACTTCAGTAACGGTGACAGGAAACTCTGGTTCAGGGCGGTTTGCCAAGTATTCCGCTATTTTTTGTTGCTTGAACATGTTAAACCCAATAACGCTGCCAAAGAGTAATACAGCGATGAGTAACATGAAGAAGGTCCACTTTTTCATTATGGTCAAATCTCCGATCTAGTGTGTAATTATTGCGTCCCAACTGGCTTCTATTGCTGCTTCTAATGCAGCCTCATCCATTTGGTAAAATCCTAAAGAATGCTTTCGCGCTAGAGAAACGCTAGCCGCTAAGCTCAACCCGCTTAATACTTCGTTATGTAGCGGTTTAAACAACCCTTGCTCTTTCCCGTCATTAAATAGCTGCTCAACTTGGTCAAACATTTTGCGTTCAAGTTCCCTGAAGTTTAGGCTATTTGTGATGGGTAGAGCCTCATACTGGACCCGATTTTTAATCGCAGCCAAGTTCGTTCCTGCTAAGTTCCATATGTTAAGCCACATGGTTCTATAGCGTTGCTTGATTGGGTCTGAATCATTAACGCCCTCTTGAACAGCATCAGCTACTCGTTGAGTGACGAGAACACACACATCAGCAATCAAGTGATCTTTGTCGTCGAAGTAGCGATATATCGTCCCCGCAGCAACTCCAGCTTCCTTTGCAAGCTTTTGCATTGATAGGCCTTGAAAACCGACTTCAGCAATCAGTTTTTCTGCAGCAGAAAGTATTTGCTGGCGTTTGTCCCTATGTGTATGAATTGTCATATACTTATCACTCCAGCGAATGAACGTTCATTCATTATAGCCTAATAACTAGACTTATGTGTAACCCCCTGTTGTAGGGATGATGTAAATTCTTCAACAAGAGAACGTAGCATTCGTGATGTTGCAGCATTATTATAGGCACGCAACTAATTTGACCTTGTAAGAACAGATAGAGAACCAAATGAAACTGAACCCAAGACAAGATGAAGCCGTGAAGTATGTTTCAGGCCCCTGTTTAGTATTAGCAGGCGCTGGATCAGGCAAGACACGTGTTATCACCAATAAAATTGCTTATTTGGTTCAGGTGTGTGGCTACAAGGCGCGCAACATCGCGGCGGTAACCTTTACTAATAAAGCAGCGCGTGAGATGAAAGAGCGTGTAGGGCAAACCTTAGGTAAAGGTGAAGCGAAAGGACTTATCGTTTCGACGTTCCACACTATGGGTTTGACCATTATTCGTCGTGAGTACAAGGCACTGGGCTTAAAAGCGGGCTTCTCTCTGTTTGACGACCAAGATCAGTTAGCACTGTTAAAAGAGCTAACTGAAAGACAAATTGATGGCGATAAGGATTTATTGCGTGCATTGATGAGTGCGATTTCGAACTGGAAGAATGACATGCTGATGCCAGAGCAGGCCAAAGCGCGTGCTCAAGGTGAGCAAGAGCAGTTGTTTGCGTTCTGTTTCGAGATGTATCAAAAGCAGATGAAGGCCTACAACGCCCTCGACTTTGATGATTTGATTGCACTGCCAGTATTATTACTCAAAACCAATCAAGAAGTGCGTGAACGTTGGCAGTCGCGTATTCGCTACCTACTTGTGGACGAATACCAAGATACCAACACAAGCCAGTACGAATTGGTTCGCCTACTGGTTGGAGAGCGTGGTCGCTTGACGGTAGTAGGTGACGATGACCAATCTATTTACTCATGGCGTGGTGCTAAACCGCAGAACTTAGTATTGCTGGGTGAAGATTATCCGAACCTTCGCTTAATTAAGCTGGAGCAAAACTACCGATCAACCAGCCGAATCTTGCGTGCAGCGAACATCTTGATCGCCAATAACCCACACGTATATGAGAAGTCTCTATTCTCTGAGATCCCAGACGGCGAAAAGCTTAAGGTATTGAATGCTAAGAACGAGGAGCATGAGGCTGAGCGTATTACCGGTGAGATCATCGCACACAAGTTTTTGAACCGTACTGAGTATAAAGATTACGCGGTGCTTTATCGTGGTAACCACCAATCGCGCTTAATTGAAAAAGCCTTGATGCAGAACCGTGTGCCTTACAAGATCTCTGGCGGTACCTCGTTCTTCGCTAGAGCGGAAATTAAAGACATCATGGCTTACTTGCGTGTGTTGGTGAACCCTGATGATGACAACGCCTTCCTACGTATTGTAAACACGCCACGCCGTGAGATCGGCCCGGTTACGCTAGAGAAGTTAGGTAGCTACGCCAACATGCGAGGCAAGAGCTTGTTTGAGGCCAGCTTTGAGATGGGCTTAGAGCAAACCCTAACAGGCAGAGGCTTGGAGAACCTGCGTCGATTCACGGATTGGATTGTTCGTATCTCGGATAACGCCGAGCGTGGCAATACTGTGGATGCGGTTCGTGCTTTAGTTCGTGATATTAACTACGAAGACTGGTTATACGAAACCTCAGCAAGCCCGAAAGCGGCGGAGATGCGTATGAAGAACGTGTCTGATCTCTACAGTTGGATTGTGGCAGACTTAGAAGGCGACAATTACGATAAAGAAGAGAAGTCGTTACGTGAGGTTGTGCAGCGCTTAACCCTGCGCGATATGATGGAACGAGGTGAAGATGATGACGATGCTGACCAAGTACAGTTAATGACACTACACGCATCGAAAGGCTTGGAGTTCCCATATGTGTATTTGATGGGAACAGAAGAGGGCATCTTGCCGCACCAAACCAGTGTTGATGAAGGTAACGTTGAGGAAGAGCGTCGCCTGATGTATGTGGGCATTACTCGAGCGCAGAAAGAGCTGACTTTTACTAAGTGTCGTGAACGTCGCCAGTTTGGTGAGTTAATTAAACCCACACAAAGTCGTTTTCTTGATGAATTGCCACATGATGATGTGGAATGGGAAAGTGTGAAGAAGCCACAGTCTGCTGAAGAGCGAATGGAGAAAGGGCAGGCGCACATTGCCAATATTCGAGCAATGTTCAATAAGAAGTGATGTTCTGTTTTACATAGCACTATATAGAAGACAGTAAAAAGGTGACCTGATGGTCACCTTTTTGAATTTGGCATTTTTAACCATAGCTCGGCAAATTACAGACCAGCAATCATGTGCTCGATAGCATCTTTGATTTCGTCGTCTGAACAGTCCATACATGAACCTTTTGCTGGCATCGCGTTAAAGCCATTGATAGCGTGGTCAGCTAGAACATCGCGACCTTGAGCAATACGAGGACCCCAATCACCCGCATCGCCTTTTTTGGGTGCGCCACTTACGCCAGATGCGTGACAAGCGATACAAAAGGTACCATAAACTGTTGCGCCATCACGAGGGCCTGTTGGCTCAGCGGCTACTGGCTCACTGCCGACAAGGTATACTTGACCAACTGGTTTGATGCGCTCAGCAATTGCATCTTGCTCTGCTTCACTTAGGCCTGAAGCGATTGCACCAGTTGAGAAGGTTAAAACTGCGATGACAACGCTTAAAATTCGACGAGACATATCCATTAAACTCACTTTACATTCCCAAGGTAAGTACATGCTTACCAAATTATAGTGTTGGAGGGGGTTTTGGCTTTAACCAGTAAAGAGCAACTGTTAAACCAATGTAAATAATGGGTGATTATATCCCGATAAGTTGTTGCAATAAACAACAACTTATAAGCTGTGGTGGGTTGTAGTACTCAAATAAGGGGTTTATCACATATTAACTGTCGAAAAAGAGACCAAACAGAAAAAAAAGTTAAAAAAGTACTAGACGGCATTGGGTGATATACGTATTATTCCACTCCGCCGACAGGGCATGCGCCTGTAGCTCAGCTGGATAGAGCGTTGGCCTCCGGAGCCAAAGGCCGAAGGTTCGAATCCTTTCAGGCGCGCCATCCGGTCACTTACTTTGTAAGCGAGAAATTGGCAAAAAAGAAATTA
>NZ_JBQKUM010000111.1:0-10814 GCF_054968605.1 Pseudoalteromonas sp. G5_S1_14_S5
CTCTAAGACATGATGATGTGTATTAACCACATATACTAGGGGGTAGTATTTTATACTCAGGGGGAGTATGGTTTTTTTCATACACTATCTCACAAACCAAGGCTTAAGAGTTTCCATATGAAAGATGTTAAAGGTGTTTTCCGCAACCTAGAGAAGATGCTGAGAAAAGCAAACTGGTTCGAGGATGGTTGGGAGATCTATAACCGTGGAGAGTACCTTCAGTTATATAAAGAGACTTGGTTCAACCAAAAACAGGGCGGTATCCACTTTGAGACCTTTATCGAAGGGCCCCAGATTAAGCAAAAGGCCTTTCCTGTTTGCATGCATGCGGAAGAAGACTGTCCTTCCCAAGCAGAATTTATACGCCAGTTTAAAGCACTAGAAAAAGATCGCATTGAAAGTTGGAAAGGCTATAAAACCCAAGATAACAGTTACGGGATTTGCCAGAGAACCCTCCCCCTAAACTTTAAAAACCTAGAACAGCGTTTGTTCGAGGAATTCAACCGGCTGCGCTCACTTGAAGCCAGTGTAGAGAAAGTACTAGATAGGCTCTAATATGAAAAAACAGAAAAGCCCTTGTATTGATATGTGCGATTTTTCACACAGTAAAGGGTGGTGTTTAGGCTGTGGTAGAACACGAGATGAGTGTAAGGCTTGGAAATCAATGAAGCCTTACGCTGTTAATGTTCTCAAGAAAGAGCTAGTAAAAAGAAAGGATCAAATGAACCGCTAAACCAAGCGCTATTTGATGTATGAATCCAATACTTTCAGCACCACTTCCATATCTTCTTCACGCTGAACTTTGTCATCTTCTAGTACCACATGTTCTAGAAGATGACCTTTAATGACCTCCCTCATCAAGCCATTCACTGCGCCACGAATCGCTGCGATTTGCTGCAGTACGTCTTGGCACTTTTGCTCGTCATTATCGAGCATCTTTTTCAAACCATTGACCTGGCCTTGTATTTTACTAACTCGGGCCTTTAGTTTTTTCTGATCTTTGGCGGTATGTGACATAACTTAGGTACTCAGGTAATTAAAAACAAGCGGTTAACCTGTAATGTAGCACTTTAGCAGTACTGGGGGGTAGTTTTTCAGTACCCGCTATACGCCTTCTAGGCAAGAGTAAGGTTCGAATGGCCTACTGCTTTGTTTTCGCACGCTGCTGCAAATGCTTTATAAAGGCGCGAACCTTTTTCGCTATATGTTTTCTGGAAGCATAAAATGCATATAGAACTAAGTCTGCAGGCTGATATTCGAGCTCCACAATTTCTAGTTCACCAGCTTCAACCTCTTCACGGCAAAGCTCAGCTGGTAATATCGCAAAGCCTAAGCCGGCCAATGCTCCTGCCTTGGCAAGCTGACCACTGTTAACCTTAAATGCTGATTTGACTCGCTGCGTTACCCATTCACCCTGATCGTCTGTAAATATCCAAGGTGTACCGTTCAGTGCGGTAAAACTACTGATACAAGGCACATGTTTTAAATCTGTAATCTGAAACGGTTTTGAGCAGCTTTGAAGTAGTTTAGGTGAGGCAACGACAACACTTGGCCAACGTTGGATTTCTTTAGCGATCCAGCTGTTGTCTTCTAACTTTCCTCGATGAAAACTGACAATAACGTCAAAGCCATCGATCAAGTCCTCTTTTGGACTAATGCTGGTATCACAACAAAGTGATATCGAAGGGTACTGGTTGCAAAAGGCAATAACAGCTTGAGCTAATTCGGCAGAGTCCGGCATTAAGATGTTTAATTGTCCCTGCACCTCTTGAGAGTGTTGTGTGACCTCTTCTATCGCCTGATTGAGTTTATCCAACAAGGGCTGCGTACGCTGATAAAGATGCTCGCCAGCTTCTGTTGGAGCGATACGACGCGTGCTTCTCACAAACAGTCTTACATCTAGTTGTTGCTCTAACAACGCGATATGTCGGCTAACATTTGAAGTCGGTAAACACAGAAACTCTGCCGCTCTTTTGAAGCTATTGTTCTCATAGACACAATGAAAACTCTTTAGCCATTGCTGATCAATTTTATCCAGCATATCCCCTCCCACACAATCCCATATTATTGGATTATAAAGCCAAATATCGACACTTTATTACCAAAAACAGGCTTATACAATATTCATCACTCGAACAATGGGAATAAAGGTTATCCATGAGCTGGCTAGAAAAAATATTAAATAAGAACAACTTAAAACGTAATCGTAAAGTATCAATCCCAGAAGGAGTCTGGATCAGCTGCCCTTCTTGTACCCAAACCTTGTACCATATCGCCCTCAAGGAAAACCTACAGGTATGTCCAAAATGTGGGCATCACATGCGAATGACAGCACGTATTCGTTTAGATACATTTCTAGATAACAGCGAGCGAGCGGAGTTAGGTACTGAATATCTACCAATAGATCTGCTCAGCTTTAAAGACAACAAACGCTATACCGAGCGACTGGTCTCTGCACAACAAAGTACAGGTGAGAAAGATGCACTAGTCGTGATGAAGGGCGAGCTGCTTGGAATGCCAGTTGTCGCATGTGCTTTCGAGTTTGCTTTTATGGCAGGGTCAATGGGATCCGTTGTAGGCGCTCGATTTGTCGATGCAGTCAATAAAGCAATTGAATCAAACTGCGCACTGGTATGTTTTTCAGCGTGCGGGGGCGCGCGCATGCAAGAGTCACTCATGGCATTGATGCAAATGGCGAAAACCAGCGCTGCGCTCAAACGATTGTCTGAAGCTAAACTGCCCTATATCTCGGTACTCACCGACCAAACCTTTGGCGGTGTCTCAGCCAGTTTAGCAATGCTGGGTGATATCAATATCGGTGAGCCTAGAGCGAGAATCGGTTTCGCGGGTCGAAGAGTCATTGAGCAAACGGTACGGGAAAAGCTACCTGAAGGTTTTCAACAGAGTGAATTCTTACTCGAACATGGTGCTTTAGACATGATTGTAGATAGGCGTGACATGCGTAAAAAAGTGGCAAGACTTATAGCCATGATGACCAATACCAACCATCAAAAAGCATGAGCTGAAGGTACAACTTGGCGATGTCGACGTTTATCTATCTCTGTAATGATATGCCAATGAACGCTCGTTAACTCGGATATACGCTTGATGGGAAGAAGAGGCAGTCGTTGTTCTATATAGCTTTTTAGGCGCTTCGTTATACGAGCATAAGGCTCCAAACAAGATAAAGCCTCTGTTTTTATGCCGCATTCACGGCACTTAATCCTTCGACTTTGCACGAAAAGTTCAACAGGAACACCGAGCAACAAGGCTTCTTTTACATGACGCCATTGATACTCATGGGTAGCCTAGGCCTCGAGACCACAAGAGCATTTCGCCTCAGAGTTAGGTTTAAGAGTTAGGGTAATAAGTGAGGCTGTCTGGTGAGACTTTACTATTTTAAAGCCTTCCCAGAATGAAGATAGGAAAGTATGATTCGGCATGAAAACGGTAGTTTGTGTATGATTTTTGTTTGGCGACTAAACCATATCACTTACTACCGTTTTTGTTTTTAGTTCCCGTTAATCCGCGATGAACCTTTTTATTGTTACGCTCAGAAGAGCCATCAACACCGAAGGCGATACCGATGGCACTTTCTGCACAGTGACAAATCTTGTAGTACCAGGCTTAAAGGGTATTGATACAAGTCGGGTGATTTAGTTCATTAACCCTGCTTCTTTATAGTATTTCACTGCCCCCGGATGAAGAGGCGCAGACAGGCCGTCTTTGATCATTTCTTCTTTTTTCAGATTCGCGAAAGCAGGGTGAAGGCGCTTAAAGTCATCAAAGTTTTCAAACACAGACTTAACAATAGCATAGGCGACATCATCGGGTACGTTAGTAGATGTAACAAATGTTGCGCCCACTCCAAACGTCTCTACGTCGTTCGGGTTCCCATTGTACATCCCCCCCGGAACCGTTGCCTTACGGTAGAAGCTATTATCTTCAACCAATTTATCAACAACGGGCCCGCTTACCGACACAATGCGACTATCACAAGATGTCGTCGCTTCCTTGATCGCTCCGCTTGGGTGACCAACGGTATATATCATCGCGTCAATTTTGTTATCACACAATGCTTTGGACTGCTCTGACGCTTTAAGCTCAGAAGTAAGCTTGAATACGCCATCATCCCATTTATATTGGTCCATTAACACTTCCATCGTACCTCGCTGGCCTGAACCAGGATTACCTATATTGACTCTCTTACCTTTAAGATCTTCGAAGCCCTTGATACCAGAGTCGGCACGCGCTACAACAGTGAACGGTTCGGGGTGAACCGAAAATAATGCTCTAAGATCTTTATAGGGACCAGCGTCGACAAACTTACTGGTACCATTGTAAGCGTGATATTGCCAGTCTGACTGCGCAATGCCCAAGTCCAATTCGCCAGCTCGAATAGTGTTGATGTTATAAATCGAACCACCGGTACTTTCTACCGAGCAACGCACACCAAATTCAGATCGGTTCTTGTTCACTAGGCGACAAATAGCACCACCAGTTGGATAATAAACCCCCGTGACACCGCCAGTGCCGATAGTCACAAATCGCTCTTCTGCCTGCGCGAGCGTCGCGCCTCCCATCATGAGACACGCGGCAGTCACCGTTAGCATAGTTCTAAGTTTGATCATGGTTATTCCTTCCTGTCGTAGAGTAAATAAACCAGTAAACTCCGCCATTACTGGTAATTGAGAAGACTGCTTCTAAACTTTTGTCCACTCATTAACTCAATATTGAGTGTCTCGGACGGGTAACAGAGTTGGCTCACGAAAGTAGCATTGCTTTTAGCAATAGCGCCCTGATTGTCATAATGATTATTTTCAAAGCCAACTCGAACGTCAGCCTCATAAGCATAGCAGCCGTCAAGCAATTGTGTTCAAATTGACCAAACTCACACACCGCCCACGGTGGCAAAGTTCAAATAATCGACAATTAAGAAACGGGACAAGGTCGTGAGGACTTGCTCTGATGTATATTGTCTAAGAACCAGCAATAAGTGATAAACATAATCAGGCAGGATATTTTGCTCGACGAGTCTGAAATATCTTTCCAGCTGATCTGAGCTGTAAAGAACGTACTGAGAGACAATGCCTTGCTGGTGCAATATGATGAGTTGTGAAAAGCAACGGTCGTAACGGTTCTCGCCGCCACTCATTGCCTACAAAAGCGGGGGCGCCTAATGTGTTTCAATGGTAACTTTGTCGACGGGCAATAACCTCAGTTTTGGACAACATACCACGCTCAACATAATACTGGCTTGCCATCTTAAGCGCGGCTTCCACAACTTCTGAACCACCGCTGACAAAGTACACGTGCTGCAAAGAGTATAGAGCTAGCGGCACGATTCGTTCTGATAACTTTTTACTGCTTTCGCTAGTGAAAAAACCTGTATGAGCATAGAGAAAAACACCCTATCGACTCATACGTCTATAGGGTGCCCTTACTTACTACTTTAAACTTTAAATTTCTTTACTGACTAAGCTGCCCGAACTTAGGCAGACTCTTCACAAACCTTTGGTGTACGTCCATATAAGTTTGCATATAGATCTCGTCGATGTGCTCGTTACTTGGGAAGCTCGATGAGAAATCAACATGTTTGCGGTCAATCGATAACTTAGCGGCTTCGATTATGTGTGCAATGAACATGCGAGGATCTTCTAAACCAATCGAGATACGCATCGTCGTTGGCTTGATTCCCGCCTCATTGAGTGCCTCGTCGCTCAGTTCTGAGTGAGTGGTCAATGCAGGACACAGCGCCACTGTATTGGTTTGCCCAAGACTTACTTGCATACCGATAGCGGGTTCAAGCATGTCGAAGAACTGCTTAAATCCATCTCGATTGATTGGTGCTCGATTGCCATTCCCTTCCATATCGATAGTAAACAGTGCGGCTGGCAGTCCTAAGTACATGTTGTGCTGACAGTGTTCATAATTATCACTGTCTGGCAAAGCAGGACAAGACACATTAATGTCTGGGTGAGCATCAAAAATCTTCGCTAGAGTTAGCGTATTAATGGTTTTCTGCACCACACGCATCTCATAAGTTTTCATGCCATTGAGCACTTCAAACGCTTTGTCTGCATCTAAGAAGGCACCTTTAATGTAATACACATTCCAAAACAGGGTTTCATTCCAAGGAATCGTCACCCCATCACCATTGGGCTTGGTGAAAGTCACTTCCTCTCCTTTTGGCACAAACATGGTCTCGTTGCGCCCAATCACAACACCTGCTGTGGTGGTGCCAGATCCGGCCAGCTCTTTGGTATACGAGTGAATCACGTAATCCGGCCTTTCCATCACATCATCGCGTTTTAGTACTGGGTGTAACAGCGGCGTACCTACCGTCGAATCCACAATCACATCCCAACCACGAGAATGTGTCGCCTTACTAATGTTGGCGACATCTAACACGTAGCCATGTGGGTTACACGGTGACTCAAGATAGACATAGATCTTCTTACCTGCAGAGAGGCGATCAGCATACTTGTGTGCGACCTCATCAAGTCGAACCTCAAAATCATCACCGGAGTAACCATCCACCCACTCGACAGCGACATTGAGGTTCGAAGGTTTACCAAACCAATCTTCTAACAGCTGATAAGAACCGCCGTAGATGTTGCGTGAAGCCAAAACAATATCTTCATGACCTAGCAAGTGACTGAGTAAACCATCTATGGCCGCCATCCCCGAGTTAAAGTTCCAAGCAAGATACTCGTTGGCTCTCGATCCTGCTTCAAGATCAACCATATGGTTTGCCAAAGAGATTGAGGTTGGGTTCAGCAATCGAGAATAAATATCGTGAAGTGGCTCTTTACCGTTGAACGCATCTTCAATCCACTCAGTACAGGCAAACAGATAAGTCGCCGTGCGAGTAATCACCGGGCTGGCAGAAAAGATAGCCGCCACATTGTCGAAAATAGGATACGCCCCTTTTGAGGCGAAGTTACCATTGTTAGTCGCAATAGACTGGTAAGTCGCACGCATCGGGTTTTGCAGGTTATCGAGGATCTTAGCGATCTGGAACGACAAAAAGCGTTTGGCGTTAAACCAAGCGATACGGTCACTCTTATCCAGCTCTGAAAGGCCATCAACCGTCAAAGCCCAAAGATCGTGGGTCTTGGTATTGGCTGTATACAGTGTCGTCGCCAATTCCACCAGCGTGGTGCCGTAATCGCTGCTTGGATCAATACCAAAGTGTTTTGCTTGCTCAATGGCAAGGGCTTCTGCTTGTTCATGTTTGGTGGTTTTTCGCAGTGGGCTAAGTTGAGTTGAAGTATTCATAATTGCTAAGTCATTCCATCCTTGTTGTACCTCCTTTAATTTTAGTGTTATATAGATGTTAAATATTGCTATTTACGAAGTAAGACATACACTTTGAGCAATAATATTGCTGATTATAGTCTTATATTGATGGAGTATGCCAATGGATGAGATCGACAAAAAAATACTGGCTGAACTGCAAAGCAACGCACGACTCACCAATCAAGAGTTAGCCGACCGCGTCGCGCTCTCCCCCTCCCCTTGTCTACGCAGAGTTCGAGCACTAGAAAAGCAAGGGATCATTCGTGGCTATCACGCCAATGTCGACCAAGAAGCGTGCGGCCTGCCCGTAAACGTGTTTGTGTTGATAAAGCTTGAGAAGCCGACTGAAGATAACATGCGAGACTTTGAGCAGCACATTGAAGCGATTGATGAAGTGTTGGAGTGTTTTCTAATGACGGGGAATCACGACTACCTATTGCATGTGGTGAGTGAGTCTCTCAAAAGCTACGAGCAGTTTATTCGCCAGCAGTTAACTCGTCTGCCCAATATTGCTTCGATTGAATCCAGCTTCGCCTTTGGACAGGTAAAGACAAAAACCAAATTACCAGTAAGGTAAGTAAATCGACTTTTTCTGAAAACTGAGAGACCATTTAGCCGTTTGTTTGTGCGATTGCCACAAGTTGCATCACTTTGAGATCAATCTGTTCTACAACCTTTCTTACAAACTGGGTCCTTTCGCTCCCTGATAGCTCTAGTGCAGCAACCAGACTTGGGATAGCCCAATGGACTTAGCTAATTGGCAACCTGTACTTTGTGTTGCACTGATTGTGGGTGTATTCGTTCCACTATTAGAGGCGGGAATGGAGATGACGCGTGAGGGTAACACCACGCAATCGGCAGCGATTATTGTATTCTCATCAGCACTCGTAAATCCGGCATTTGGTTGGTCAATCACTATGCTACTAGACAATTTAGGATTGGTCGGCTGTAAAGAGCGTAGCAGTGAACTAAGTAAGATGAGCCGCTGGGTTCTTCCCGTTATTATGTTTGTTGTACTGACAAGCGTTATGGCGTCGGTCGCCTTCTACCAGGGATTCCAGCTATTATCTCAAGCTTTCATTAAGCTAGAGATAATAGCTAACCTCGATAGCAATACAAAGGCTTCGTATACATGCAGCCTTAATTTATTTATACATGAGTTACAATGTACATTAATGATACTCTTCACCCAACAGAGCTCTATCATACGTCTATCGAGTGTAACTAACACAAATCGCAGAGTCAGTGGTATATCGCTGACCTACTGCTACTTCAATGCTAATTATCTACATAGATTTTAATCGAGAGCCAAAATGCTGATATACATAGTCATTGTCGAAACCATCTACATTCTGACTCGAGAAAATCAGTGGTGTAGCACCTTGGTTTAATGCGACTTTCTGGGACTCCACAACTAACATGTTCATGATCATCATGCCCGCTATGCTAGAAAAAGCGCCCGTCACTTTTCCATTCACATTACATAGGCCATCACCAGGTGGAACCTGATTATCAATAACAACATCAGCAATATCCATCAACTTTAGACCAGAGCTATGGCGGCTTGGATATTTCGATGACTGTTCGATCGACGTTATCGCAATAACCTGATGCCCTTTAGATTTAGCAATTTGAGCGAACTCTATTGGGAGAGCATTCCGCCCTGAATTAGAAATGACCATCACTACATCATTAGCTGAAATATTCTGTTCATTCCAAATAACTTCAGCTAATCCTGGCAACTTTTCCATAGCCGAACCTCTGAGTGCACCATCATTGGTTAGTAGCACCGAGTCTAAGATAGCATTGACATTACCAAGGCCACCAGCTCGAATAAATCCCTCTAGACCAACCATATGCGAGTGGCCTGTCCCTAAGACTTGTATCATATTGTCGTTAACAATAGCTTGAGCGAATAACTCCGTTGCTTGAGATAACGCCTTTTGGTTAACCTCCGCAAGTGAGGTAAGCTTTGGTATTAAACGATTCAGGTATTCAGACATGCTTATGTTCTCCTATACTCTTTGACGATGATTCAAACATATCAGTCCCACCTTACATTAGTGATACTATTCCACTAAAAAGTGATACTTTTATTGATCATTGAACAATACGTGTCAATATGCGTTCACATAACCAATGATTTAAAACGGCTTGGAATGAAAGCAACAATACAGAAAGTACCTCAAAGGCATGGGTGGTCCTGGCGCTATAAAAAATTTGAAGAAGCCTTCAAACCGGAAAGTTGGCATGCTCATCAAGAATTTGAACTGGTTTTGCATCGCAACTTTCAAGGTAAATCGAGAATTGAAACCTTTGAAGGGCAGATAAAACACAACGAACTACTACTAATTGGCCCAGGCCTTGCCCATAGCTTCGAATCACGAGATTCAGATGAAAAGCACCCATGCGAAACTCATGTTATATGGTTCAGAGAGAAGTGGATCGGCCACCTCATGTACAGCAGTGCCGAGCTTCGACAGTTGGCCCCTATCATTCGCAATGCCAACAAAGGTATAAGATTTACAACACAAACAGCAGAGAAGGTTTACCAACACCTCAATAACTTTAGTGAACTATCCCCAATTGCGCAGCTTGCAGTCTTCATTCAGGTTTTGGGAGAACTGTGCTCTGATCAACATATTATCGAGCTACTTCCCTATTATTCGCGAGGAGAAAAAGCAAGGGCTAGTGATGATTTCAGCAAAATAGATAAGGTTTGCCAGTACATAGATCAGCACTATTCATCAGATATTACTTTGAAAAAGCTTGCCAATTACGTACATGTAAGTGAAAACACTGTACATCGTTGGTTCACACAACACTTTAACGAAAGTTACATCACCTATTTGACAAAGTTAAGGTTGAATCATGCTTCTCAATTGCTCACAACAACGTCGCAGCCCATTAACTTAATTGCAGAAAGAGTAGGCTATACTAATCGATCTAACTTTAATCGCCTGTTTAAAAAGTACAAAGGCATATCACCTTCAATGTACCGTCAGAAATTCAGATGAAAAATAGTTTATTCAAGTCTTGTCTGATTTACACGATATACTCCTGTCTATTTTGACACTACAGTCATCTCATAAGGGTTCATATAGAGTTATTTATCAACTCCGAGAACCCAATTTACTTTAGCGTAGAAAACGTGCTTTCCTTAGGCACGAAGAACACCGATTCTTGTTTACAGCATGCGTTATATGACAAGAGAAACGTGCTAAATCTAGAGATGCTTACCAAGAACATTCCAAGCCAGCTTACGAATTTATCTTCCTCGACTTACCTCCGCACTCCTAGCCCCAACTTCTTCATGTCATAGTTAATCTAATAGATAAAAAGCTCTAAATATCTGGACACACTTTTATTCACAGAACTTGTTGATGTTGAATATGTCATTAACTACCATCATTCGAATACTTAATGACCACACAGGACGTAAATATGGCTTCATTTAAATTTTATATGAAAGATATAACGTCAACACATTTAGATGTACATAGTGACTCATT
>NZ_JBQKUM010000112.1:0-10592 GCF_054968605.1 Pseudoalteromonas sp. G5_S1_14_S5
GCTCCTAATGAGCGGCATTTTTTATCATTAAAGAAAAGATCTAATCACTATTAGTCACTGATAATTAACTATTCGAAAGCCACTTAAACTAAAACCTAATATATGAGTTTATTCTGATTATCTAATATTTGATTACTTAACCTTCGGTTATAAATTGTTAGATTTTTTATTTTTTACAATGACTTATATTACCATCCTGGATATTTATGGTTTGAAGACGTACGGAACCAACTTTGGAATACTAAACAAGAGATCATCACAGCTTCAAGTGCATTTTGAGCTTCGAGTAGTGATGTGTTTCTACCCATTTTAGCTTGGGTAATCTAAGCCAACATCTTTTCATTGAATCATCGACAGCCTACCAATAATGAGCTCCACTTTTTAGTGTAACAATTGAACACGTTAGTTTTCATTACCCCTTTTTCAGCAGGCGCTTAGGCTGCTAATATTCCTTGCTTTGTGTTAACTCGTTCCTTTCCTTTATGCTACAATCGCGCGAGTTTATATAAGAGAAAGAATAGGACAAGCTGTGACTTCGTCTCCGGAAAAAGCAGATAAAAATAACCATGTAGCGAATACCAACGCGACATCGGATTCCGCTGCAGATCAAGCTAATCAAAAAAAGCAAAACAACAATCAACAAGCACCTAAAGCTAGCGCATCTCAAAATAGCCCAGCCTCTCTTCGTAAGGCCTTAAATGAATGCATGATGCGCGACCGCTTCCGTCTAAGTAAGCGCATTTCTGGTGCAAGCCGTATTAAGAACGAAAAATCCAAGCATGCTGTTTTCGATGAAATCGCATTAGACATTGCCCAGTCGATGATGACGGCAACCCAGCGTACTGCGCAAAAACCAACCATTGCATACCCAGAGATTCTCCCTGTTAGCCAAAAGCGCGATGATATTGCGAAAGCCATTGAAGAAAACCAAGTGGTTATCGTGGCGGGTGAAACGGGTTCGGGTAAGACCACTCAGCTTCCTAAGATCTGTTCTGAGCTTGGCCGCGGCCGCTTTGGCCTAATTGGTCACACTCAACCTCGTCGTCTGGCTGCGCGTTCGGTTGCGAACCGTATTGCTGAAGAGATGGAAACCCAGTTGGGTGAATTTGTTGGTTATAAGGTTCGATTCAACGATCAGATTTCTGACAACACACAAATCAAACTGATGACCGACGGTATTCTACTGGCGGAGATTCAACACGACCGTTTCTTAAATCAGTACGACACCATCATTATCGATGAAGCGCACGAACGAAGCCTGAACATCGATTTCATCATGGGTTACCTGAAAGAGTTGCTACCAAAGCGTCCTGATTTAAAAGTGATCATCACGTCGGCAACCATCGACCCTGAGCGTTTCTCTAAGCACTTCGACAATGCACCAATCATTGAAGTGTCGGGCCGCACTTACCCAGTAGATACGCGCTACCGTCCATTAGGTGGTGACGACAGCGATTCAGATCGTGACCAAATGGAAGGTATCTTCGAAGCGGTTGATGAGCTGTGTGATGAAGGTTTGGGTGACATCCTGATATTCATGAACGGTGAGCGTGAGATTCGTGATACGGCAGATGCGCTAAGTAAGCGTAATCTACGTGATACTGAGATTGTGCCTTTGTACGCTCGCTTGTCGGCGGGTGAACAGAACCGTATCTTCCAGTCACACACGGGCCGTCGCATTGTACTGGCAACTAACGTGGCAGAAACCTCGTTAACCGTTCCGGGCATCAAGTACGTAATCGACCCTGGTACTGCGCGTATCAGTCGTTACAGCTACCGCACCAAAGTACAACGTCTACCGATTGAGCCGATTTCTCAAGCGAGTGCGAACCAGCGTAAAGGTCGTTGTGGTCGTGTTGCTGAAGGTATCTGTATTCGCTTGTACTCTGAGGAAGATTTCGAATCCCGCCCAGAATTTACCGATCCTGAGATCCTGCGTACCAACCTAGCGTCGGTTATCCTGCAGATGACGGCACTAGGGCTAGGTGACATTCAAGCATTCCCATTTGTTGAAGCGCCAGATAAGCGCAATATTCAAGATGGTGTAAGACTGCTTGAAGAGCTAGGTGCAATTGCTTCGGGCAAACCGAGCAATAAGACCAAGAACCAAGGCGACGATACTAAGAAGCTAACGGCAATTGGTCGTAAGTTATCGAAGCTGCCGATTGACCCGCGTTTAGCGCGCATGGTTATCGAAGCGCCAAACAACCGTTGTCTACACGAAGTGATGGTTATTGCGTCTGCACTTTCAATCCAAGACCCGCGTGAGCGTCCATCAGACAAACAGCAATCGTCTGACGACAAGCACAAGCGTTTCTTCGACAAAGACTCAGACTTCATCACCTTTGTGAACCTGTGGGACTACATCAAGAAACAGCAAAAAGCGCTGTCGAGTAACCAGTTCCGTAAACAGTGTAAGCAAGATTACCTGAACTACCTGCGTATTCGTGAGTGGCAAGATGTCTACTTCCAAATTCAACAAGCAATGCGTGAACTGGACGCTAAGCTCAACGACGAACCGGGCAGCTACGATGGTATTCACATTTCATTGCTATCAGGTTTGCTTTCTCACATCGGTATGAAAGACCAAGAGAAGAATGAATACCAAGGCGCACGTAACGCACGCTTCCATATCTTCCCTGCGTCTGGCCTATTTAAGAAACAGCCTAAGTGGATCATGTCTGCTGAGCTGGTGGAAACCTCAAAACTTTGGGGCCGTGTGATTGCTAAAATTCAGCCTGAGTGGATTGAACCGTTAGCGAAGCACCTAATTAAGCGCAGCTACAGCGAACCACACTGGTCGAAGAAACAAGCGGCGGTAATGGCACACGAAAAAGTGATGCTTTATGGAATTCCAATTGTTCCGAAACGCCTAGTAAACTATGGCGCGATTGACCCAACGATTAGTCGCGAGTTGTTCGTGCGTAGTGCACTGGTTGAAGGTGAATGGGAAACCAAGCACGCGTTCTTCAAACAGAACCGCAAACTTCTACAAGAAGTGGAAGAGCTAGAGCATAAATCACGTCGTCGTGACATCTTGATCGATGATGATGAACTGTTTGAATTCTACGACCAGCGCGTAGGCGAAGAGGTGGTTTCGGGCCGTCACTTTGATACTTGGTGGAAGAAAACCAGCAAAGAGACTCCAGAGTTGCTCAACTTCGAGAAATCGATGCTGTTCCGCGGTGATGCGAGCCCCGTTACTGATTTAGACTATCCGAACTTCTGGCACCAAAATGGCCTGAAGTTAAAACTGAGCTACCAGTTTGAGCCGGGTGATGACAACGATGGTGTAACGGTGCACATTCCGCTGCCTATCTTGAACCAAATCGACCAGAACGGTTTTGATTGGCAGATCCCAGGCCTACGCCAGGAATTGGTGGTTAGCCTAATCAAGTCACTACCCAAGACACTACGACGAAACTTTGTACCTGCGCCAAATTACGCCGATGCATTCTTGGCTCGTGTGACACCGCTTGAAGCGCCGCTACTGGATTCTCTTGAGAAAGAGCTACGCCGCATGACGGGTGTAGAAGTGGTACGAGATGACTGGAAGTTAGACCAGATTCCAGAGCACTTAAAGGTAACATTCCGTGCGGTGGATCATCGCAAACGTAAGTTGAAAGAACACAAAGACTTATATGAACTGAAAGAGAGCCTGAAAGACAAAGTTCAAGAAACGCTTTCTAAAGTTGCGGATGATGATATCGAGCATCAAAACCTGCATACGTGGAGCTTTGGTGAGTTACCAAAAGTCTACCAACAGAAGCGCGGTGGCTACGATGTAAAAGCCTTCCCAGCGCTGGTGGATAGCAAAGACAGCGTAGAGATCAAACTGTTCGAAACGGAGCAAGAGCAGATCTCGGCAATGAAATCGGGTCAGCGTCGTTTGATCTTGTTGAACGTGCCGTCACCAATTAAATATTTGCACTCGAACTTACCGAACAAATCGAAACTTGGTTTGTACTTCAACCCATACGGCAAGGTTCTCGATCTAATCGATGACTGTATCGCTTGTGGTATTGATAAGCTCATCGAAGAGAAGGGCGGTTTGGTTTGGGAACCTGAGCAGTTTGAAGCACTTAAAGAACACGTACGTGCAGAATTGGGGGATACCGTGGTTGAGATTGCTCAGCAGGTAGAAACCATTCTTACTACCGCATTCAGTATCAGTAAAAAGCTAAAAGGGCGTGTTGACCTTACCATGGCATTTGCACTTTCTGACATAAAAGCTCAGGTAGAAGGCTTGATTTTTAAGGGGTTTGCCACAGAGTGTGGATGGAAACGTTTGCCAGATATCCTACGCTATATGAAAGCAATCGAACGCCGCATGGAGAAGCTGCCAATTGACCCTAACAAAGATCGTTTGCATATGATCAAAGTTGAGTCAGTAATGAGTGATTACAAAGAGCTACTGAATAAAATTCCAAAAGGGATCGCGATTCCAGAAAACGTAAAAGAGGTGCGTTGGATGATTGAAGAGCTTCGCGTAAGCTTCTTCGCACAGCAACTCGGTACGCCTTATCCAGTGTCAGATAAGCGTGTTAAAAACGCAATCGATGCTTGCTAAAGGAATAATGCTAGACGCAATGGCAAGGTTTGGGTATAAATCTTGCTTGTTGCATTACTAATTGAATAGTTATTACATACAGGGCGGCTTGGTGGCAATTTATTACCACTCAAGGCCTGCCACTAGGACGAAAAAGGTCGAATATGAAAAAAACGTTATTGGCACTAGCACTGCTAGGTGCATCTTCAACAGCAATGGCTGATTCTTGGTTGTACGGCGGTGTAATGGGTGGTCAAAACTCATTAGGTAACGAAGAAGAAACAGCAATGGGTATCCACGTGGGTACAGGTATTCTGCCACTTATCGGTGTTGAAGCAGGTTACTGGGATCTAGGCTCTTTCGACAGCGTTAAGTACGGTAAACGTAATCTTACAAACCTAGATGCAAGCACTGCTTACCTAGCAATTAAACCAAGCATCGACTTCGGTCCTCTTCACGTATACGCGAAAGGTGGTCTTCACTCTTACGAGCTGAAGGGCGACAACTTCAAGCAAGACGACGTTAATATCATGTACGGTGTAGGCGCAGAATACTTCATCTTTGGTCCTCTTTCTATAGGCGCTAGCTACCAAAACTTCAAAATGAAAGATGACGACTCAGGCGTATTCACGCTAAACGCAACTATTCACCTACTGTAATTAGTCGCTAAAGAGTTCGTAAGAATTCATAAAAAAATGCCAGCTTAATTGCTGGCATTTTTGTATCTGTTCATGTGTTTTTCACACTAGAAAGCGGAAGGTTACTTTTTGCTGTCGAGAATCTGTTGGATTCTTGGGTTCAGCGCTTTACCGTGCTTGCTTTCGTACTCTTCACGCTTCAAATCATTCAGGTTTTTCACTGAGTTTGCGGCTAGTAGAAATTGTGGTAATTCCGTTTCAAGCATGCCTTTCTCGTCTAAACGTTTTGCTTCTAAATAGTACTTTTTAAAAAGGCCATCAAGCTTGTTTTCCGCAGTGCGTTTCAAGTCATACAACTTATTTTGAATTAGCCATTTCTCTATCTTGTTCGCAGCAGTGCGAGACAATACTCGAATGCGGCTATCCAACAGCTCTTCTTCTGTTAGAGAGTCTTTCAGAATCCAAAGCTCACCCATTTGCGGTGGCCAGCTGTTACCAAGCTGAATACGCTCATGACAGTGCATTAGTACACGGTTAAGGCCGGCAGAATCGACAGAGTTAGCAAATTCAATGAACTTACCGCTTGGCTCACTACCGTATTGGTATTCCCACTGAGTCTCGTACACGCTCAAGAATGAGCCGAACACATGGATACACCAATCAGTCAGTTCTAGTTCTGCAGGATCTTGGTCAACGACTGGTACTTTTTGATTTGAGCCAGTGTCTGATTCAACAACAGGTACCGATGGTGACGAAACTGACGGTAAAACTTCTGGAGCGACTGTAGGTGCAGGATCAGAAGGTTGGCTTTTTGCCTTTTTGAATGAGCTGCTGCCTGAAGCGTTCAGATGGGCTAAGCTTTTGTCGATACCCATTTCCTTGAGCTTGTCCTGCATTTCCTGAATATTGAGAGGTCTTCTGCTGTTGTTGTCTTTCATTTTGCTTCTCGTTAACTAACCAGTACTGCAACTTAGATTCGATGCGAGAGATTGGCATGAGTTCATTGGCTTTGGCTTTATACCAGAGGACAAATTTTTTCCATATCAAGCTATGGTCACCAGCAAGGCCGGAGAATTTAAACGCACGTTCCGCCCAATTTGGAATGATTTCTTCATCCAAATCATGAGTGGAAATCGTGTTACTTGTCATTGAGCCTCGACCTTGTGGGCGAGGGGCATGCTGCACGTTTTGCATTGGCACCGGAGCAGGCTGAAACTTAGGTGCAGGTGCAGGTGCAGGTGCAGGTGCCGTAGAGTAGACCGGAATACTATTGACCGGTTGTTCCTCAACGGGCGTCGCAGCTTGCTCTTTCTCAATGAGCATTTTGAATACGTGGATCTCTTTTTGATCTCGATAGTCTACTTTTATCTTATCGAGAATACCTTGGTCGACTAAGCACTTAAGGCAGTCGGCTAAACCAAACGTAGAGAGAGCACAAAGCTGACTTGCCGATTGTAGGCACACATTGGTATAACCGGATTCATCCGCACCGTCTGCAAGCATCAATAAAACAAGCTTTTCCGCTGGGCTAGAAGTCTTCACTTGCCAAGCTAAATAAGAATATTTGGCGCTCAATATCGTGTTCTCAAAAAAGGTAGGTCGTTGACTCTATTGTAAGTCACCCCTTACCGAATTTATAGCAACTTAACAGAAAACCACACCAGTGTGACAAATATTAACCATAAGGAGAGGCTTGCCCCACAAAGGCAGCATGAATAGGCAATTGTTTCATAGCACGATCACATGCACGTCGCACTTTCACTATTGATATTTCTCCTACCTATTCACAAATTGATTTCACAGATTTCAATGAAATTCTGTTTTCTAACGTTAAATTTGCCGTGTTTTTAGGCAATAACTTGTTCTTTTAGCGATTCAATTTGGCATTGGTTGCGTGTTTGATTACTATGTGTAGCTATCTAAAAAAACTAATCAGCCGATACGGACACTACCAACTGGTAGATGAGGAAATGATGCAACATCTAGAAGAGATCATTGCTAATGCAACGACTGCTATTGATACAGCAGATTCGTTAGTCGCACTTGATGAAGTGCGAGTTCAGTATTTAGGTAAGAAGGGTGAGCTCACTCTTCAACTACAAAGCCTAGGTAAACTTCCACCTGAAGAGCGTCGCACTGCTGGTCAAGAGATCAACAAAGCGAAAGGTGCTGTTCAACAAGCGATCGCAGCTCGCAAAGACGCACTACAACGTGCAGAGCTTGAAGCGAAACTAGCTGAAGAAACTATCGATGTGAGCCTACCAGGTCGTCGCATTGAGAACGGTGGTCTTCACCCAGTTACTCGCACAGTTGAGCGTATCGAACAGTTCTTTGGTGAGCTTGGTTTTAACACTGAGTCTGGCCCTGAGATCGAAGATGCATTCCACAACTTTGATGCACTAAACATCGCAGACGATCACCCAGCTCGTACTGATCACGATACTTTCTTCTTCAACCCTGATCTAATGCTACGTACGCACACTTCTGGTGTTCAAATCCGTACGATGGAAAACGGCAAACCGCCATTCCGCTTCATTGCTCCGGGTCGTGTTTACCGTAACGACTACGATCAAACTCACACGCCAATGTTCCATCAAGTGGAAGGTATGTTAGTTGATGAGAACGTAAACTTCGCACAACTTAAAGGCATTCTTAACGATTTCCTTTGTAACTTCTTTGAAGAAGAAGTTGAAGTGCGTTTCCGTCCTTCATTCTTCCCGTTCACAGAGCCTTCAGCTGAAGTTGACGTGAAACGTAAAGATGGCAAATGGCTAGAAGTTCTAGGCTGTGGCATGGTTCACCCTAACGTACTTCGCTCTGTTGGCATCGACCCTGAGAAATACTCTGGTTTTGCATTCGGTATGGGTGTAGAGCGTCTAACGATGCTTCGTTACGGCGTAAATGACCTTCGTGCGTTCTTCGAGAACGACCTTCGTTTCCTTAAACAATTCAAGTAATCCGGGGCAGTCGAAACTATGAAATTCAGTGAATCTTGGCTACGCGAGTGGGTTAAACCTGCAATTAACAGCGAAGAGCTAGCTCACCAAATCACTATGGCTGGTTTGGAAGTTGACGATGTAGAACCTGTTGCTGGTGAATTCACCGGCGTTAAAGTAGGTAAAGTGGTTGAGTGCGGTCAGCACCCAGACGCAGACAAACTACAAGTAACTAAAATTGATATCGGCGAAGAAGAGCTGTTAGACATCGTTTGTGGTGCATCTAACTGTCGTCTTGGCCTAACTGTAGCAGTAGCAACAGTTGGCGCAGTGCTGCCTGGTAACTTCAAAATCAAGAAAGCAAAACTACGTGGCGTTCCATCGCACGGCATGCTTTGTTCTTTCTCTGAGCTAGGTATCGACGTAGAGTCTGACGGCATCCTTGAGCTGCCAGAAGGCACAACGCTAGGTATGGACGTTCGTGAGCTTCTTGAGCTTAACGACGTAACTATCGACGTAGACCTAACAGCAAACCGCGCAGACTGCTTCAGCATCCGTGGCCTTGCTCGTGAAGTTGGCGTACTAAACCGCGCAGACGTTACAGAGCCAGCAGTAGAAGCTGTTGCAACAAGTATTGAAGACACAGTGTCTGTTGAAGTTAAAGCAACTGATGCTTGTCCACGTTACCTTGGCCGTGTGGTTAAGAACGTAAACGTGAAAGCGGAAACACCAATCTGGATGCAAGAAAAACTGCGTCGTTGTGGTATCCGTTCAATCGACCCAGTTGTAGACATCACAAACTACGTGATGCTAGAGCAAGGCCAACCAATGCACGCATTCGATCTAGCTAAGATCGAAGGTGGCATCGTGGTTCGTCTAGCAGAGCAGGGCGAAAAACTAACACTTCTAGATGGCAACGAAGCTGAACTAAACAGCAACACGCTTGTTATCGCCGACCACAACAAAGCACTAGCAATCGCTGGTATCTTTGGTGGTGAAGAGTCTGGTGTAACTACTGAAACAACAGACGTACTTCTAGAAGCAGCATTCTTCGCACCGGATCACATCCGTGGTCGCGCACGTGCTTACGGCCTACACACAGATTCTTCTCTACGTTTCGAGCGTGGTGTTGATTCAACACTTCAGCTAGCTGCTATGGAGCGTGCAACACAGCTTCTAGTTGATATCTGTGGTGGTGAAGTTGCGCCAGTAAACGGCAGCGAATCTGAAGCTGATCTACCAAAAGCAAACGTAGTATCTCTACGTCGCGTTAAGCTAGACAGCCTACTAGGTCACGAAATCCCATCTGAAGACGTGGTAGAAATCCTAACTCGTCTAGGCTGTGAAGTAGAGACAACTGAAGCAGGTTGGACGGCAACGTCTCCATCTTGGCGTTTCGATATCGCAATCGAGCAAGACCTAATTGAAGAAGTAGGTCGTATCTACGGTTACGATAACATTCCAAACCAAGCGCCTAAAGCGGCACTTAAAATGAATGACCACAAAGAAGCTGACCAACCGCTTAAGCGCGTTCGTGACCTTCTTGTAGACCGTGGCTACCACGAAGCAATCACTTACAGCTTCGTAGAACCAGAACAGCAAAAACTTGTTGTACCTGGTGTTGAGCCGCTAATCCTGCCATTCCCAATTTCTGCGGACATGTCAGCAATGCGTCTTGGCCTAATCCAAGGTCTTCTAAACACAGTGGTTCACAACCAGAAGCGTCAACAGTCTCGCGTTCGTCTATTCGAATCAGGCCTACGTTTCATCCCTGAAGAAACAGCTGAAAACGGCATGCGCCAAGAAATGATACTTGCGGGCGTTATCTCTGGTACTCGTGGCGAAGAGCACTGGGACGTTGCAACTAACACAGTTGACTTCTTCGACCTGAAAGGCGACCTAGAAGCCGTTCTAGAGCTAACAGCGAACGAGAAGGCTTACAGCTTCAAAGCCGCTAAGCACCCAGCACTTCACCCAGGTCAAACTGCAGCTATCGTAGTAGACGATAAAGAAGTGGGTATCATTGGTACTGTTCACCCAGAACTAGAGCGTAAGTTTGGTCTAAACGGCCGTACTATCGTATTCGAAATCGAGTGGGCTGCTATCAACACTCGCGTGCTTCCAGAAGCAGTAGCAGTATCTAAGTTCCCTGCAAACCGTCGTGATATCGCAGTTGTTGTTGACGAAGCTGTAGCTTCTGGCGACATCGTAGAAGCGTGTATCGCAGCTGGTGGCGAATTCCTAACAGACGCTAAACTGTTCGACGTTTACGTAGGTAAGGGCGTAGAAGAAGGCAAGAAGAGCCTAGCTATCGCACTGACTCTACAGTCTGTAGAGCGCACACTAGAAGATGCAGACATCGCTGGTTCAGTAGATGCTATCGTAGCTTCAATCTCAGAGAAATTTGGCGCAGCACTTCGCGACTAATCTCCTCTGATAGATAGAAAACCAAAGGCCTCGCATTGCGAG
>NZ_JBQKUM010000113.1:0-10451 GCF_054968605.1 Pseudoalteromonas sp. G5_S1_14_S5
ATCTTAGTTGGTAGTAAGTCTAGCTCACCTCAACAGATATTAAGCTTCTTGGTTGAAGTACTCTAGAACCACTTCGTGGTGAGTCTTAGTCTTGAACTTGTTGAAGACGTGTTCAATCTGACCTTCTTCGTCAATTAGGAAGCTAATACGGTGCAGGCCATCGTAAACCTTGCCCATGAATTTCTTCTCGCCCCAAACACCGAACTGCTCAGCAACACTGTGGTCTTCGTCAGACAGCAGTGTGAAGTTTAGAGATTTCTTCTCAATGAAGTTAGGTAGGCGTTTCACTGGATCGATGCTGACACCCAGAACAACCACGTTTAGGTCATCCAGCTGTGTTTTGATATCACGCAGGCCTTCTGCTTGCACGATACAACCTGGAGTCATTGCTTTTGGGTAGAAGTAGAAAAGTACTTTTTTACCTTTGAAGTCACCAAGAGATACGATATTGCCATCTTGATCCGGAAGAGAAAAAGCAGGTGCTGGAACACCAGCCGTTAGCGTATTCATGATATTTCCTTTTTAAAGACTGTTTTTAATAAAGTTGAGAGAGCCTTCGACTGATAGGCACTGACACAGCGAGTTGAATTCTTCTTGTAGCTGCATCAAATTACATTCTGACTGCACAGAAGCGGTAATAGAGATATGGAACTGGTCGTTGTCGAGCTGGACTTTAGATTTATTGATCGTTTGTGCGCTCAGCGAGTCGAGGCCGATGTCTCGGTCCGCGAAGAACTGTGTGAACTGCTCGGTCAAGCCGAGTTTGTCATCTGACTCAACGAACACTTCTAGCGTGTAGGAGTTCTCTACCACATCATGCGGAGAGGTTCGCTTCATAATCGTAATCAAGTCGTGCTCTTGGCCAAGCAAGGGCAGGGTGGTTTCAACACGGGTGATGTTGTTTGCTTTACCAGACAGCAGCATGATAAGCGTAAATTCTTCGCCAAACAGGGCGATACGGCTATCAATAATGTTACAGCCTGATTGAGTGACCAAGTGAACCACTTGGTTACAAACACCTGGGCGATCTGTGCCCACAGCTGTGATTACTAGATGTTGAGTCATAAAATCACGTCTCTATATATTCCATTGATTTATGCATGTTAGCACAGTTAGCAGGAGGAATAAGCGTGCAAGCGGGGCTTTTTATGACTCACCTTGCGTCTAACAGTCAACAAATGATAAGAATATCTAAACCGCGGAAACGCAAGTTTGTCGAATGGCTGTACAGCTTACCTGATATTGACATTGACGGTTTTCCTATCCGTTAGATTAAGCCCAAGTTATACAAATTTTTAGGCTGAATGGCGCTATAAGCCGTTTTACCTCAAACATACGACAATATTTCATACCGATGTTGCCGCTAAGCCACTTTAATGTCTTGTGTTTATTGATTGGCTTACAGTAACATGCAAAAAGAATAAATTAACGGAGATAGACATGTTTTCAGGAAGTATCGTTGCGCTAGTGACGCCATTTAATGCAGACGGCGAAGTGGATTTCGACAGCCTTAAAAAGTTGGTTGAACACCATGTTGCTGCTGGTAGTGATGGCTTGGTTGCGGTTGGCACAACCGGTGAGTCTTCAACACTCACTATTGAAGAGCATGTTAAAGTCGTTAATAAAGTCGTCGAATTTGCTGATGGCCGTATCCCTGTCATTGCTGGCACTGGCGCAAACGCGACGCACGAGTCAGTGCTATTCAGTCGTTTATTGAACGGTTCTGGTATTGCGGGTTGCCTGAGCGTAACACCTTATTACAACAAACCGACTCAAGAAGGCTTGTATCAACACTACAAGGCGATTGCTGAAGTAAGTGATGTTCCTCAAATTTTATACAATGTACCAGGTCGTACAGCTGTAGACCTATTACCAGAGACAGTTGCTCGCCTTTCTGAGATCGAAAACATTGTTGCACTTAAAGATGCGACGGGTGATCTCGACAGAATTGCAATTCACCGTGAACTTTGTGGCGAAGATTTTATCTTACTAAGTGGTGATGACTTAACAGGTCTAGAATTTGTTAAGCGTGGTGGTGATGGTGTGATTTCTGTAACGAATAACGTTGCAGCGGCGGATATGGCTACTATGTTCAAACTTGCGAAAGAGGGTAAGTTTTCAGAAGCAGAAGCGATCAATGAGCGTTTGATGCCTCTACATAAGAATTTGTTCGTTGAGTCTAACCCTATTCCCGTAAAATGGGCGGTTCATAAAATGGGTCTGATCGCTGAAGGTGGCTTACGTCTGCCTCTGACTGAACTGTCAGAACCAGCTCAACCTGTTGTTGCTCAAGCAATGACTGAAGCGTGTATTTACTAAAAACGTATGAAGTGATGCCGAAGTGAACCTTCGGCATTTAGGAGTATAAATGAAGTATTCTCACCAGCTAGTGATTGGGTCACTGGCTGTTTTCGTTCTTACAGCATGTTCTGGCAGCCCGACTCAACGTCGTCAAGCCAAAGATGATTTCGAATACTTAGAAACGCCTGAGTTTTCACAGTGGCAGTTGCCTGAAGAAGCTCAGCCTCAGTTCTACCCAAACTTTGACATTCCAAGCGGTGAATTCAGCGGTGGTGTAGGGCGTGATGTGGATATTCGCCCACCGCAGCAGGTGCTTGAATTGATCCCTGGTGCTCGTACTGAGCGTCAAAATGGTGAAGTAACGTTGTGGCTGCTTCGCGCAGAAGAGGCAGACCGAGTGTGGCAAACGGCTGTCGACATGTTAGCTCAGCGTGGCATTGGTATTCGAGAGCAGTCAGAGAACGAGATTGAGACCGATTGGGTTACTTGGGTTTCTGAGGACGAAGACGTAGAGATCGGCAGCCGATACTCCATCTCCCGTTTCCAAGCGAACAACCGTTATGGCTTCAAGATTAATCTTATCGACTGGCGTGAAGGTAATAAAGATAAGCCGGTAACGGCAACCAACAAAGAACGTTACAACGCTTTCTTAACCAATTTAGTGATGGCTAAATACGATGAAAACTTACGTGCTGAAGCAGCGCTGAAAGCGCAAGAGTTAGTGAAGCGTATTCCAATCTCAATGGGGTCCGATCGTAGCGGTTTACCAGTGATCATTGCTCGGACTCCATACAACGTATTCTGGCAGCGTTTGCCAACCTTATTACCGTCTATGGGGTTTGAACTTGAAGAACGTAACCAGTCTCAAGGGACAGTGAAAGCTAAATACGCTTCACTTGATGATGAGTTCTGGGAAGAAGTTGGCTTGCAACCGGTTGACTTAAAATCAGGTACTTATAACTTCTTGTTTGGTGATCTTGGCAACCGAACGTCAATTAACGTGACGGATGCATCAGGTAAGCCAGTAGAAGAGAAGCTGCTTAAGTCGTTGGTTCCTGTTCTAGCACACGTTGCGGACCAAACCAAAGATGACAAAGCCGCGGAAGCTGAGTAAGTAAAGCTTGATAGGCTGGAGAGCTGAGGAAAATCGACTCTTTTAGTTCAGCCAATGCTTCAGCGTAAACAAATAAAAAGAGGACACATAGTGTCCTCTTTTTTGTGTTCGTTTGACCGCAAGATCAGCTATCTTTGGTCTCTTTTGATTGAGCTTTTTCCTGGTTCTGCTTATCTAGACGATTGAGCTTTTCCAAGTCATTCTCCCTTTTTCCACGCCTTTTTTGTCCGAGATCCATATTAGCGGTCTGTTTTAGAGCTGCGATGTTAGCTACCACAACGCTAACCACGATTATGATAATAACCCAAGGTTTTGTAAGCCACTCCAACATAAGCGCTCCTAATGGCTGATGTTCGCTACGAAGCGCGCATAGATCTCGTCTAGCTGCTCCATAATAATCTCATACCCTAATACTGGCTTAGATTTGAGCTGCTTGCCAAGTAAAGTGGGAGATAACTGTGATAAACACAGCTCCGAAACGTTACGATGGCTAATATGCCAAGGCTCTACCGCCACACCACCAAGGTCTTGGCTATACGGGAAAAAGAAGCAAAATTTTGCAGCATTAGCAGAGAGCCACTGATAAAACGCTTGCTGGTGGCCAGTAAGGTATTCCCATGGCTCTAATTGCAGCTGTGCACCTTCTGGAAGGTGGTTACGAGCAAACACATCGAAGTCACAACCCCAATGGTGGCGGCTCGCTCCAGGAAGCGCTGACCACCTCAGAATCGCCGACAGCTTTTGATGTTCAGTGAGTCTTGAAGCATCAAGTGGTTGGCTATCTGAATCTAAGATAGGGGCTTCACCAGAAAACTTGCGGTTCCATATCAGAGATTGCCTTTCATAGTCACGAAAGCCACTGGCGATCTCCATTTTAAAACCAGCAAGCTGAGCAGCTTCAACCAAACTGCTTAGGTCATCGATAACATTACTATGCACCAAGAAGATCTTAGTACCAATTAGTGTCGGTACCAGGTGAGAATCTGATTGTCCGGTAAGCTGCTCTGGGGTCATAACGAATCTCTAATGTTTGGAAGTGATACTTCGCGAGGAAAGATCTATTTAGCGAACAAGTTCACTAACGTTCTTTCGTACATGTCGGTTAGTTTCTCTAAATCCGCTATTTTCACGCATTCGTTAACTTTGTGAATGGTCGCGTTTACAGGACCTAGTTCAACCACTTGTCCACCCATGCGGGCAATGAAGCGACCATCAGACGTACCGCCAGTTGTCAGCAGTGCCGGTTTAACATCATTAACGTGACCAACGGAATCAACAATTGCATCAAGCAATGAGCCTGCGTCTGTTAGGAATGGGTCGCCATTGAAGGTCCACTTAAGATCGTATTCGAAATCGTATTTATCGAGCGTTGTTGTTACGCGCTCAACGATAACGTCATTGCTTAACTCTGTGCTAAAACGTAGGTTAAACTGAACATTAAACTCACCTGGAATCACGTTAGACGCGCCAGTACCAGCACTCACATTCGGGATCTGGAAACTGGTTGGTGGGAAGTAGTCATTACCTTGGTCCCATTCCGTCGTCGCTAGCTCGTGAATTGCCAGCAGAGAGCTATGTACTGGGTTATTTGCTAGGTGTGGGTAGGCAACATGACCTTGCGTACCTTTAATGGTTAGGTCACCAGTGATAGAGCCACGACGGCCGTTCTTCACCACATCGCCTACAAACTCTGTGCTTGACGGTTCACCCACAATACACATGTCGATGTTCTCACCGCGTGCTATTAGAGCTTCAACAACACGTACAGTACCGTTGATAAAAGGGCCTTCTTCATCAGAGGTGATAAGGAAGCCAATTGAGCCTGAATGGTCTGGATATTTCTCAATGAATTGCTCAACAGCAACAATCATTGAAGCCAGAGAACCTTTCATGTCTGCCGCACCACGGCCGAATAAGTAGCCGTCAACAATGGTTGGCTCAAAGGGTTTGGTGTTCCATTGTTCGATTGGACCGGCTGGTACCACGTCTGTGTGGCCTGCAAAAGCAAACAGAGGTGCTTCGGTACCTCGGCGCGCCCAAAAGTTCGTCGTATCTTCAAATACCATTACTTCGATTTCAAAACCGAGTGCTTTTAAGCGATTAATCATTAGCTCTTGGCAGCCAGCGTCTTCAGGTGTTACCGATTGGCGGCTAATGAGATTTTTTGCCAGAGCCAGAGTTGGGCTATCAGTCATCCTTGAATTCCTTGTTTAAATAAAACGTCGAGTCATTAATTTTAGGCGTTGAACAGAGTAAGTTTAACGCCTTGTTATCTGTGCTAATGTTGCTTATTACGCAAATTGCTGATTACGCAAAAATAGCCGCGTACTGGTCAGCTTTAAAGCCGATGTGAAGTTTGCCATCGACTTTCAAAATAGGGCGCTTGATCATCGCTGGTTGTTCAACAAGCAGAGTGATTGCCGTTTGTTCTGTTAACGTGTCTTTTTGCTCTTGAGAAAGCTGACGATAAGTCGTGCCACGTTTATTTAGTACTCGCTCCCAGCCAAGCTCTGAACAGAAGCTTGTTACCAACTCTTCAGTGATGCCTTGTTTGCGATAATCGTGAAATTCGAACTCGATACCTTCAGCCTCGAGCCATTTCTTTGCTTTTTTAATCGTGTCGCAATTTTGGATACCAAACATTGTGATAGTCATTATTCTTCCTCTGGGTGATTTTTTTTCATTGTTATGCATTGAATCCTATCAGGAAGCGGCAATTCAGACAAAATAGAGTGAGGAATATTTCATTAAACGAAAAAAAACAGTAAGAAAATGTCACTATTGGAGACTTATTGATTAGCCTCAACATGTTGTCAGCGAAAAAAGAAATAATTGAGTTGCACATATATAGGAGGTGTCAATGGAGTTGAGTCCTGATTTTGCAAGGCGGCTATATTTAGCATTGTTAGTTGAAAGCCTTGATAGGCCAGATGTGCCTAAACTCATCGAAAAAATGGGTTGGCCTCGTCGTACTATTCAAGATGTACTCAAGGCGTTACCGGGGATTGGTATCGAACTTATGTTTGTTCAAGATGGGCGACGTCATAATGATGGCTATTACCAGTTATCCGACTGGGGACCATTTGACAGTCAGTGGGTTCTCGAATGAAAAGGCGATATAGCAACAAGCCTTGGATTTAGTGCATAAGCCAGCGAAAGCTGGCTTTCTTTTTGGGTGCGGCTAAAAGAGAGACTAGCTACTTACAAAGATAAGCGGTACCAAGCATGGTAACCGAAGTTGAAAAATCTTGAGGTAGTGTAAAAATGACCGTATCTGCACCAAGCTGGATCGCGTTGGTTTTAAGCTCATTCATCGCACCCTGAATCAAGGTGTCATTCGGGTAAAATAGGTAACTGTACCAATGGCCTTCGCTTCCGGTGACTTCCCCTTTATACTCACACTGGTCGATATTAATGATGCCGTGATAATCCATTCTTACACTGTCGGCCTCATCATGAGGTACTGAAGTGGGTGTGGTGCATCCCAACAGCATGCTACTCACTGCTAGTGCCATCCATTCCTTTTTCATACGTTAGTCCTGTTATGGCATCAAATAAATCGCAAAACCTACCCAGCTCGCGATTAATAGTATCCATGGCAATTTACTTGAGTGATTTGATGTCGCTTCAACACTAGCTGTTGCATTGTGCTCTTGCTCTATCGCCGCTTGTTGAGTTTGCTTTTCTTTTTGTACGCGTTTCTTTGCTTTATCTGCTTGGCGGTTACGTTCTTTCTGTTGTTTTTTATAAAGCGCGATGCCTTTCTCAATACCCTGAGCAATCAATTTGGTTTGTTCTTTAGTTTGAGCGGGTCTTTGAGTCGCCTTGGCTATCTTCAGTGCCTCTTGTTGAGATTCAATAGATGGGGTACTCGTTTTCTTTTTCATACTGAGCTCGATAATTAAAACGTATTAACCAATAAGATAACGTAAACCTAACTAAGTATGAATGATTTGCGTTAAAGTGTTGGTTTGAAAACAAGTGAAAGTGAGATTTGTGCGGTACTCCATAGAACAATACGACAAGCACGGCTTCTTAAAGGCGCCAATCTTATTATGGTTAGGTTGGTTATTTCTTGCGAAAGCTCTCGTCGTTTTCATCGTTGCAGGTGCAAGTAGAGAGTCTGGAACCGATATTCTCGAGATCATCTATCCGGATCATCACATGTTTTATGTTGGGATTGCCCTGAGTGTCCCTAGCTTGTTACTGATGTGGTTATTCGGACTAAGAACTCCAGAGAGAAAGCGCCTCAATAAAGTGGTGTCATGGGGACGTTGGGTGACCATGGCTGCTATTTTAGCGCAGGGCTCCCATACGATTTATTTAATCTATTTGGATAACGGCTGGTTCCGTTGGTCAAATGGTCTGACTCTATTGTTACTGCTGTGGTTAGCGCTTTATCTAACCAATAGCCATGCAGCAAGGGATTGTTTTAAAGTGGTTGAGCACGAAGACTGATTATCATCAAAACATTTGTCCCATTCACAATTATACTTAGAAGCTAAAACTGGAAGGAATAATCTATGCTTAATGTCTCAAATGAGCAGACTAACGTTCAAAGTGCTATTTTGCCTGAAGCTGGGCCTTTCGCTCTTTACGTTCAACTGAAAGTGAATGCTAACACTGCTAATGTATTAGCAGAAATTCAAAAGATTCCAGCGCTAATCGAAGAACTAAACCAAACTCAACCAGATGCGAGCCTGACGGCTTCAGTTGCGTTCTCTAAGGCGTTTTGGGACAAGTTCGAGCAAGCAGCTCCTACTGATCTGATCGACTTCCCAGCGCTTGGCGAAGGCGATGTTACAGCACCTAGCACGCCAGCTGATGTGTTAATTCATTGCCATTCAAACCGACACGATCTGCATTTCTTCATCTTACGTAAATTGCTATCTGAAGTAGCGGCAGACGTTGAAGTGGTTGATGAAACTTACGGTTACCGCTTCCTAGATTCTCGTGATATGACGGATTTCGTCGACGGTACTGAAAACCCGAAAGATGCACAACGCGCGGAAGTTGCCATTGTTCCTGAAGGCGAATTTGCAGGTGGTAGCTACGTGATGGTGCAGCGTTTTGTTCATAACCTGCCAGCTTGGAATCGATTGAACGTATCGGCGCAAGAAAAAGTGGTTGGTCGTACTAAGCCTGACTCAATCGAGCTAGATGATGTTCCTGCGGCGTCTCACGTTGGTCGTGTAGATATCAAAGAAGAGGGGAGAGGCCTTAAGATCGTTCGGCACAGCCTACCTTACGGCACAGCAACGGGCGACCATGGTTTATTGTTCATTGCTTACTGTAACGTTCGTCATAACTTTGATGCGATGTTAGAGAGCATGTACGGCGTAACCGATGGCAAAACAGACCAACTGCTTCGCTTTACTAAGGCAGTGACAGGTGCTTACTACTTCGCTCCTTCAACTGTGATGTTGAGCGCATTAACGATTAAGTAAGACGTCTCAAAATAATAAACAAAGGGAGCCTTAGGGCTCCTTTTTTATTAAAGCTTTATCTGAATTGGTCGATATAAAAGCAATAGTGAGTGTAATTCATCTTTTTGTACGTGTAGGTCTATGACGATAACTGTTAATACTAATGTCTCAGCGTTGGTGGCTCAGAGGAATCTCTCTAATGCCAACAACATGCTGAACCAATCTTTGGAGCGCTTGGCTTCAGGGAGTCGTATTAATAGCGCCAAAGACGATGCTGCAGGTCTTCAAATCTCCAACCGTTTAGAAGCGCAGATGAGTGGTATTGATGTCGCTATTCGAAATGCGAATGATGGTATATCAATTATGCAAACTGCCGAAGGCGCAATGAACGAAAACACTAATATCATGCAACGTATGCGTGACTTGTCACTGCAAGCGAGTAATGGTTCGAACAGTCAGTCGGAAAGAACGGCCATTCAAGAAGAGATTACCGCATTAAACGATGAGCTTAATCGTATTGCAGAGACTACATCTTTTGGTGGCAAAAAACTTCTCAATGGTAATTTTGGTAGTACGTCATTTCAGATTGGTGGTAGCTCTGGCGAGGCGGTACAAATCGGCCTCAAAAGTATGCGTACCGATGACATCAACATGGGTGGTTTTAGTTATGTCGCTAATGGCATGGCCAATGACTCGTGGGCAGTGAAATCAAATCAGAATGATATGACGATGTCGTTTACCGATCGTTTTGGCCAGCCTCAAGAGATCACCATTAATGCGAAAGTCGGCGATGACATTGAAGAGTTGGCGACCTACATCAATGGTCAAACGGATCTGGTCTCAGCTTCGGTTAATGATGATGGGCAGCTTCAAATCTACATGTCTGGTGAAGATACCTCTGGCACTATCTCTTTCTCTGGTTCACTCGCGAGTGAACTGTCGATGTCAGCGGGTTACTATGAGTCGGTGAATGACATCAATGTGACGGATGTGGGGGGGGCGCAGCGTGCTGTTTCTATTTTAGATACCGCGATGAAGTACGTGGATAGCCATCGCTCTGAATTAGGCGCAATGCAAAATCGCTTCGAGCACGCCATTAACAACCTTGAAAATGTTCATGAAAACTTGGCGACCTCAAACAGTCGAATCAAAGATACCGATTACGCCAAGGAAACGACTCAGATGCTAAAGCAGCAAATTCTGCAGCAAGTGAGCACCACCATTCTGGCTCAAGCGAAACAAGCACCTAACCTTGCCTTAACCTTGTTAGGTTAATCAATTACTTTAAATCTCATAACACCATTTCAGTTTATTTGGCTTCTTTGGTTAATTAAAACACAAAACATCGCTCGACTGACTTCTCGACAACTTTAGCTTTTTTCTTATCTTTTTTTGATAATTTTACTACCAGTCACGCTTTCCTATTCTTTGTCGCTATTTCTTTAATTTTATTGTTTTTTTCCTAAAGGTTTCGTCAGTTATGCCGTTATTAAAAGTAACTTTGAGAGAACTACTTGGTTTTCCGAGACGTCGGAAACCGCAATACCGGAAAATCAATTGGAGAAATCACCATGGCAGTGAATGTAAATACCAACGTTTCAGCGATGACA
>NZ_JBQKUM010000114.1:0-10186 GCF_054968605.1 Pseudoalteromonas sp. G5_S1_14_S5
AAACGCTTACGATTTTATTGTCTTAATAAACTCTCTAACACATTTTCCGCATCACAATATTTTTTTTCATCAATTAAACGATCAATGTCATCCATTTCCTCTGATATTATTTGAACTTTCTCATTGCTAGGGTCAAGCTTATAGATATATGTCATCATTTCTTTCACTTTTAAGAAGCAGATATCATCAGGATCAATGTGATTAATATGTGCCGAAACAATGGTTGGAAAACTTAGTAAAATAATAGTTAATATTTTGATTTTCATAAGTGCACCCACTATTAAAGTTACCTTAATTGTAGTCTAAATTTAACAATGCAACACGTTTTACATCCAAGCATATACATGGCAGGTTCCGCTTGGCGATAAATCAGTATACGACTTGCCCTGTGCCGTAACCTGTAGTGTCTGGCTCGCCATTATCCAAGTGGCCATCGTTATCATCATCAGGGTCGAGACGGTCAAAGATGCCATCGCCATCGGTGTCTTGGTCAATACCCATGGCTTTTTCATAAGCGGCGTTCAATTCGACTTCGGATAACGCATGGTTATAGGCTGCAAAACCATAGATGCCTTCATCGCCTTGTACCGAACCTTCCATAATACCGAGTGGCACACTGGTATGATTGAGTAAAATGGCATGATTTAACTCACCAACCTGTAGACCATTAACCCAGACTTCACTGCTACCGCTGCGTGTGACGTAAACAAGATGGGCTGGGCCGCCATAAGGTGAAGCCACTGACTGACCCGCAAGCGCCGTGATGGTGTAATCCCCTGCACCGTATTGGGTTGCTCCGAGTTTGTTCAAGTTTCTCCATTGCTCGAAACGCAGACTCCAACCACTGGCGCTATTACCCATCATCGCTAATGAATTATTCGGGTCAGTGACGAAGTTCACGACAAATTCGTAAGACACATCCCCTGCCAATGCGCTTAAATTGAGATAGTGCTGAGCATTTTGATTCACGAAGGTATCGACCACCACTTCAGGCGGATTATTGCCCGCCGCCACATGCGCACTCCAACCTGGTACATCCATACCACCGGCGCTTGATAGTGCTGATTGTAAGGTTAACCAAATATCGGCAAACCCATCATTATTGGTATCAATCGAGAAGTCGATATCGCTGGCATCGTAAGGATCAAAACCTACTGCTATTTCGATGTCATTGCTGATGCCATCGTTATCCGCATCGGGGTCAACACCATTTAAAATGCCGTCACTGTCTACATCAGCAAGCCGACCATCATTGAGGTTGGTATCGGCATTATCACCGATGCCATCACCATCAATATCCGTCCATTCTGATGCATTGAATGGGAAGCGGTCATTGATATCGTTAACACCGTCATTATCGTCATCGGGGTCCACCACATCATAGAGACCATCATTGTCTGAATCAAAATAGATGCTTAGCGCTTTACGGTGAAGGAACTGGATTTCTTCGACCGGTAATGCGCGATTGTAGGCGGCAAACGCGTAAATTCCGTCATCACCCTGTACATTGCCATCGTTAATACCCAAAGGTATATTCGCATCATTGATTAAAATCGCGTTAGCGCTGATCTCGCCTACCTGCGCACCATTAACCCATGCCTCTGTTTTACCATTTCGACCAATCACCACAAGGTGCACAGGGTCGCCATATGGGCTAGCAATCGATTCACCGTTGACGGGTTCAAAAGTGTAGTCTGCGGTACCAAATTTGGTTGCGCCCATATTGCCTGCGCCTTGCTCAAAACGGATCGCCCAATTGGTATTAATACCTTCGGCGTTATTTCTTAAACCCAAGAGTTCAAGACGCCCTGAGATATCTTGAGCAAAATGGACAATGAATTCATACGACACATCACCTGTTAAGCTACTTAAATCAAAATGTATTTGGCGCGGCGTATTGACGAATTCTGTGTGGGTGAATTCTGGCATATACGTTAATTGACTTAACCCTAATTGCCAATTGTCAACACTAATGGTTCCTTCGGCGGGTAAGTTAGTTTGCAGTAGTGCAAAAATGTCAGGAATGCCGTCATTATTGTCATCGATGCTGTAATCCACATCTGATGGATCAAGCGGATCATAACCATTCTGCGTTTCTTGTACGTCAGCCAGACCATCATTGTCGGTATCACTGTGCGGATCGTTATCGTTCACATCATAAATACCCAAGACGCCATCCATGTCTGCATCATATTCATTGGCATCCAACGGATTCGTGCCCGCTAAAATTTCTTCTCCATTGGTCACGCCATCGTTATCGGTGTCACTCGACGCACCATCACTGGCATCATTGGGATTTAATCCAAGTGACATTTCATCCGCATCACGAATGCCGTCACCATCACTGTCAATGTTACCGTCAGAGGCATCAAGTGGATTTAAGCCGGTATCGGTTTCATAGCCATCACTCAAGCCATCACCGTCATAATCTGAGTTACGATCGAGAGGCGCGCTGTCATCCATATCCGAGACACCATCGGCATCATCGTCATAGTCCATGTGATCAGGAATACCATCAAAATCGGTGTCAATATCACCACCCAGCAGTGGAGAATGCGGATCATTAGCATTACTGCTTATTAGCTGTTCATAATAATCGCCATAACCATCATTATCCGTGTCGATAGTCGGGTCGCCATTGAGGCTGATAGTAAAGCGCTGTAATTTCCCATCCGCACTGCTGTAACCATAAGCGGTACCATTCTCAACACGCAGTTCATCTGAGCGACCAAAAATGATGTCTTGGCGCATACGGGTGAGTGGTACAAGCACTTGCAACTCTTTATTTACCATCATGTAAGCGCTGTAGTCATAGCCTTCATAGTTATGAATTTCCATCAGGAGCAAGATGACATCATCGGCAAGCTTCAATGGCTTCACACGACTCACATTCTCTTGAATATCGGTAAAATCTGTTATCCATAACACATTGCGGTTGGTTACTTGGACATAGTGACTGTAATAACCATAGAAGCTCATCTCCTCATACTCACCAAAGCTTAAGTATTTATTTTCACTGATATTTTTACCCGTTGACACCACGGCGATATTACGTGACTTGTTGTGCGCTCGACCAGTTTCATGATTATTAAGGCCACGCTCACTGGCCATGAAACTAATGAAACGGTCGTCCATTTCAACCACACCACCTGGCTCAGAGTAGGTATAGGTATCATTCGACCATTTGTAATACGTCGTTGTTGGCGTGGAAATTTCGGTATATTCCTCAACTATATTGCCCAAACGATTCTCCGCGGTTGTGCCATGTTTCGCTTTTACACGGAGTATTTTTTGCGAATGTTTCTCAGTGTCGTTCCATTGGATGATATCAATGCCGCGAGGGACGGCATCACCCAGCACGGTTGAAATAAAGTTGCCTTGGCTATCCACCGTTAACATTCCACCTAATTGGTGACCAGCGATCTGGCCCCAGATTTTGGTAACGTCGAGGTTGTTCGCATCGAAAGTCACACCCCAACCACCTTGGTGGTTTATGCCATCGCTACTACGGATATAGGTACGCAGAAGATTCATACCGATACTATCACCAGACCAGGCTATTTTGGTTGGGTAGATACCCGCTTTCCAAATATCCAACGCATCGGGACCAGTAGCGCTGGTGTTGAGCATTTTTTCAACGACGGTTGTTTGACTCGTTAAGTTATATCGAACCAAACGGGCTGTCGTTGGGGTGACTCTGTCGGGCGCGCCGCCTGTGGCGGCTAAGCCATACACAATATCACCATTGCCATTGCTTGCCGCTGATAATAAGGTCTCACCAGCACTATTTGGCAAACTGATGGTGCGGCTGTGTGAACTATCGGCGTTAAATTCGCTGTAATACAGCGCCATCGTCGTTTGATCTTGCCACACTACGCCGTCTTTGGTGCCATTGCTCACGGCTGAGTACGCCACTTTTGGCATGTAGTTCGACGAATGGTGATTCAAGTGGAAGTTGTAGTGTTCGTATGGCACATACATATCTTCACTTCGCGTATGCGCTTCTGTCATGATGCGCAACACGGGCGAGGTGTATTCTGTACGTTCATGCGTTGCTGAGATAGTCGTGGTACCTAAACGTTCGCCCGTTGCTAGGTTATTCCAAACCATTGGTTCAGCATCATCTGGGTCAGGAATGCCATCATGGTCGGTATCAAAACTGCTGGCATCACTCGGGTCAGAGCCGTCTTGGTATTCAACAAGGTTGGTAAAGCCATCACCGTCTAAATCCCCTGTTTCATCACCCGTAAGCAATGGGTTGAGCCCATGCATGGTTTCAAAACCATCGCCCATACCGTCACCGTCAGAATCAGAAGTGATGGTGTAACTATTGACATCTTGGGCATCTGGCACGCCATCGTTATCCATATCGGTGTCGATACCGTCCTCGATGCCATCACCATCGAAATCGCTGTATGCTAAATCAAAATCGATGGTGAACGGATACATCGCCACTTCTTCACCGCCTGTCGCAACATAACGCAATTTCACCACACCGGAGTTATAACGCACGCCAGTAGGTAAACCAGCAAAACTGGTGCTGTCCATCGCTAAATGGAAGTAACTCACAGTATCAAACTCTGGGCTGGCTTCTCCAGGGGTATTGGTGTGATGCATGGCGGTTTGAATGTCGTTGTAAACGCGATGACCAATTAAATCAACAGGATAGATATCGCCGTTTTCTGCCATCAAATCGACTTCAAAGCGGGTTTCTATTTCGACATCCGCCCACCAGTTCGGTAAGACAAGTTCAGTCGGTCCTGTAAGCCCTGTGTCCGCTAACATCGCAACGGTTTCATAACTGTTATTGGCGTTGTGGTTGATACGCTCAAAGCTCAATTGGGTATCTGGTGTTAAGTTCTCAACCGTGTAAACCTGCCCTGTGGTTGTCTCAATGGGGATCACTGAAACAGGCGTACCATCAGCATAAAGAAATTCCATTTCAGCGGTATGCTCACCCACGCTTAAGCCTGTGAGAATAACACTTGGATTAACTTGGGTTGCCCATGCGCCACCATCAATACGGTAACGCCAACTGTGGTAGTTAATGCGGGAAAAGAAAGATAAACGCGTCTCCTCATTATTTATTTGTGTGAGACTAAAGCCACTGATAATTTGACCTGAAATATCCAGATCCGCAGGCACTGCCATCAGGGTCAATGGCGTGTTACGCCCGCTCATGTCTTCGTTGATTTGCAGCCAATCATTCGCAGGCAACGCATCCACTTGCAATGACATGATCTTATCGGCTTGCCATGTATCGCCCGTCAGGGTTAATTCATAAATGTCATACGCCATGTCTTTAGGTAAGCGCAACATAGGGAAGATGCGTGGTACATTAAAAGAAGACGCTGGTTGCCCTGGGTTGATTTGATAAATAGGGATCGCCGTGTTGAATTGATGGCTGATCATTTCTGACACAGCAAAGTTCGTGCTGGTAAAAGCAGGTCCAAAACTGGTGCATCCATAACCATTCATATCATCAACGAAGGCAAGCGCAACATTTCCGACAACCTCAGTGGGGCTGTAAGTTGCAGGGCAATCATCCGAAGCTTGACTGTACTCCCGTGACAGCTTATCGACATTACCAGACAACACACCCGACGTGAGCGTGATGCTAGTTTGCGCACTATCCAAAGTTCCATCACCATCCAAGTCAGTGTCCTGCGCATTGGTCGTATTATCGTTATCCGTGTCTTGTCCACCAAGATAGATAGGATGATTCGCATCATTCGGATCGGTAAATTGTGCAATCTCGACACTGTCCTCAATGCCATCTCCGTCGGCATCGACCGCATTGGCGAAATTCACATTGGTTAACAAGGCTTGCACTTCATCTGGCGTGTTCCACACATTACTCGACAATGCCGTTTGGTATTCAGCAATCAAACTCGCTACCAAATATTGCGTTGGCAATAAGGTTTGGATTTGTTCAATCGTGATATTCGCATTTGGTGTGGTTTGTAAATCAATAAAGGCAGTAGCACTCACCTTGACGTCCGCAATCATGCTCTCCAAATCAGCCAAGCTAGAGACGGCATTATTGGCGAGTTCACTGCGGTATAAACTCAAGGTTGTCGCATCCGTTGACACTGCGGCGAGTCCCATAAACTGGGCAAACAAATCAGCATCGGCAATCGACGCATCTGCCACTCGCGCCGTTAGGTTATTCATGGCTAGCTGATTGACCACATCCGCCACATCCACACTTTGTAAACTTGAGTAACGGACGCCGCCTTTTTCCACCTTCCAACTAATGCTATCGCTCGCATTTCTATCGACTGGCAAGAGCATCATTAAGGTTAAGCTCGAATCGCTGCCTTGGTAATTCACCCTGACATTGGCGGTGTCGCCGTTAATGCCAGTCACTTGTAAATCACCGCTGGTATTGAATGCCCAATCGATGCTTGGCGCTGTGCGAGGGGATAATACATCAATACTCACCACCTCTTGCCATGTGTCATCATTGGCGGTAATCGCAAAACGAGCAATGCCGTCGTTAAGTACCGTGATGCTATCGCTGGCAAAGGTCGCCACATTAGGGGTGAGGCTTTCTATGGTGACACTTTGACTATCGGAAGAGGTTACCGTAAAGCTATGTGAACCGTTATTGATGTCGCCAAAGCTTGAGGTAACAGAAACAGGCGCTGCGCTAGGTTTAAGGGTAATATTTTCCAAACGGGTAACCCCGTCTATGTCCACGCTGATTTGCACTTGTGCACCACTGCTGTACAAGCTGGTGTCGACTGATCCTGTGCTGATTTCGGTTAAGTTACCCGCATCAACAACACTGACCGACAAAGTAGAACCCGTTGGAACATAAGCAGACAGCAAGCTGGTCAGATCAAGCGAGCCTGTATTGGTTTGTAAAATTTCAGGGAAGTATGCCAAGGTGGTGTCATTGGCAAGTGCGGTATCCACGGCTTGTTGCGCTGCGCTATCGAGACCATAGCTAGGCACATTGAGCGCCAGATCGGTCATGCCATGACGGCGTAGCCAGGTTTGGGTGTTGAGGTACAAAGCGTTGGCGGTATTTACATCAAGGGTGTTATCAGACAAATCTGTCGCCAGATCGCTGACCACATTGGCAAGGGATTCACCGCCGCCCAATACCGACAAGCCAATCAAGGCGGTGCGATATTGCTGCGCAAGCCCTGTGCCTGTCGCATTCATAGCGGCAGGCGCTATTGCAAACACATCATCGGCATTAGCAGAATCTAAGAAGGTGTTGGCAATCAGAGCGTTCGCTATATTAATACCTGCGACAGTCATATCACTGGCTGCAATTTTGGCGGCAATATCCGTCAGTGGTGACACGGTCACGCTATCTCGGCGCGCAATCTCTGGCAATACTGTGGTGAGCGTGCCGCTATTGAGTGAAATACCCGTTGCTTCATCAATGTAGACACCGCCGGTGATTTCCATCATCACCGGAAGCGCAGTAGGCACAATGGTCATGCTGAAGGCACCGTTAGCATCCGTGGTGCCTGTTGTTTTAGTGAGATCTGTGCCTTTCGAACCTGATTCAATCGCAAACACACGCACCGACGCGCCGCTGATGTTATTCGCCACTGCTTGCCCAGTAATCGCCCATTGTGGATCGAGCGCAAAGGCATCAGCGTCATCGATCAGGGTTTGTAATTTGACTAGATCGCTGACATCTGACGCCTCACTTTCTACAATGAAATCTTGGTAGAAAGACAGGTTATTCGTGTCAACGCTCAAGCCTGCAACCCCTTGTAGCATGGCGATGGTCAAGGCATCAGCATTATCACTTGCGGCATATTGGCTAATGGTGTCAATTTGAGATTGACTGGCGTTGGCACGGGTGATCAAGGTTTGCAATTTGGCACTGGTATCGACATTGCTGCCGACGTCGCTTGCAATCAAGGTTTGATAGTAAAGTAAGTTGTTGGCATCGACACCGCTTAGGTTCATCACACTATTTAGCTGAGTCACCGTCAAGGTGCTGGCATCATTGCCATTCGCAAAGCCGACAATCGCGTCCACTGCGTCCACCGACGTATTCACCTCATCAATCAGATCTTGAACTTCGCCATATGAGGTAAAGTTACCAACAAGGGCAAACTCCGCGTTGTATTGCGCCATATTGTGACTCATGATGTTGGTGAATCGACCACTATCGACCAATACACTTTCTTCGATATTTTGGTTATGCGCCAATAAATCGTTGATGTCACCGAGCACACCCGCAATGACTTGTCCTGTACCGAAACCGGTAATATCAGGATCACCGTTATCAAGGTAACCATCGTTATCATCGTCAGGATCTAAGCGATCATAAATGCCATCACCATCGCTATCGACGAACACATCGAGCGCCGCTTGATATGCAAATAAAATATCATCTTCACTGAGCGCATGATTGTAGGCGGCAAAACCATAAATACCTTCATCGCCTTCGACCGTCCCTTCCATGATGCCAAGCGGCACACTGCTGTGATTAATCAGTAAGGCTTGATTGGTGATCTCGCCCACTTGTACACCATTGACCCAAATTTCAGTGATACCACTGCGGGTAATATAAATAACATGGGCAGGATCGCCGTAAGGACTGTTAACAGATTGACCTGACAAGGCATTAAAGGTGTAGTCCCCTGCGCCGTATTTAGTCACACCCAGTTCGCCCTTATCTTTCCACTGCTCTAAACGCAAACTCCAATCGCTCGGACGATCACCGAATATGGCTAATGATTGAGAGCGGTCAACTGCGAAGTGGACGATAAATTCATAAGAGACTTCACCGCCAAGGGTTGATAAGTTCACGGTTTCTTGTGCGGATTGATTGATAAAGGCATTGACCACCACTTCTGGTGGAATGTTCTGCGCGATAACATGGGCATTCCATGCATCAACATCCATTCCACCTGATGGCATCGACGCTTGTATCGTGAACCAAATATCCGCCTTGCCGTCGCTGTCATTATCTATTGAGAAATCAATGTCATTGCTGTCATAAGGGTCAAAGCCTGCCGCGACTTCGTATTCATTGTTAATACCATCGTTATCGCCGTCGAGATCTTCGCTATTAATGATGCCATCACGGTCGTAATCGCCCGTTGGACCAAAGGCCAGAATCAACTCATCATTCACAGAGGTGATCAAACTTTGTACGTCTGCGGGTGTTGTCCAGCTATTGCTTGCTAACGCAGTGCGATAATCATCCACAATGCTCTCATGCAGAGTTTGATTAGGCATCAAGGCTTGAAGTTGCGCAAGCGTGATACTCGCGACATCTGTATTTTGCAAATCAATGAATGCCGAGGCGGTTATATTTTGCTCGGTGATCAGCGTTTGCAATGCGGTGACGCTGTTCACAGAGTTAGCTGCTAATTCACTGCGATATAAACCAAGTGCAGTTACATTCGTTGAGACATCCACCAAGTCCATAAACTCGGCAAATAAATCCGCATCACTGATGGACGCATCTGCCACTCGCGCCGTTAAGTTATTAATAGCAATCGGATTGACCACATCCGCCACACCTATAGTTTCGACCGCTGAGTAACGCACACCATCTTTTTCCACCACCCAAGCAATGGTGTCGCTGGCATTTCTGTCAACTGGCAAGAGCGTCATCAAGGTCAAGCTAGAATCGCTGCCTTGATAACTCAAGCTGACATGGTTGTTATCGCCATTGATGCTCGCCACTTGCAGATCACCATTGTTATCTAGCTGCCATGTAATGCTTGGTGCAGTGCGAGGAGAAAGCACTTCAAGGCTCACAATCTCTTGCCAAGCGTTATCCGCCGAGGTAATCGCAAGACGAGCAACACCATCGGTGAGTACGCTGATGCTATCGTTGGCAAAAGTCGCCACATCAGGGGTTAAGCTTTCGATAGTGACACTTTGGCTATCGGAAGCTGTCACTGTAAAGCTATGTGAACCGTTATTGATGTCGCCAAGGGTTAAAGTAACAGAAACAGGTGTCGTGCTAGGTTGCAGGGTAATGGTTTCTAAACGCGCAACCCCGTCTACGTCCACGCTAACTTGAAGCTGGGCACCACTGCTGTACAAGTTGGTATCGAAGGCCCCTGTGAGTGCCGTTAAGCTGTCACCCTCAAGGACGCTGACACTGACACTGCTGCCTGTTGGCACATAACCTGAGAGTAACGCAGTAAGATCAAGCGACCCTGTACTGGTTTGTAAAATTTCTGGGAAGTAC
>NZ_JBQKUM010000115.1:0-9194 GCF_054968605.1 Pseudoalteromonas sp. G5_S1_14_S5
TGTTGATCATTTTACGCTCAGGTTGAATAACACATACAAACTAAAAAGGCAGCGATAGATAACACCAATCACTGCCTTTAATACTGATTTCAGCAGACAAAGTGCTGGGCGTTCACTCACACTCTTCGAGATTTCAGCAACAAGAAGATGAAGTAGTTTCCTCCTATGATAGAAACCAACGTACCTGCCGCAAGCTGAGCTGGGAAAACCACCACTTGTCCGAACCAGTCAGCGAATAGCATTAGTGCCGCGCCAATCAAAAACGATAAGATGATCTGCTCTCGAACCAAGCGAGCGCCAACCATGGCCGCAATATGTGGAGCCAGTAGACCAACAAAAGCGACCGGCCCCATAGTGGTTGTTACCATCGAACATAAAACCGCGACAATACACAACAGAGTCACATAGGCGATGTTGATATTCAGTCCTCTAGCACTTGCGAACTGACGACCCGTCGCAATTAACGTCACCCAAGGGCCCAGCAGTAAGGCAATGCCAATACAAACGGTTGTCACTAAAGCCATGATCGTCGCTGTATAAGATTCAACACGATACGTAGAGCCTGCCAACCAAGCCAATAAAGTGTATTTCCCCTCGTCGACTCGTGTTAGAGAAAATTGCACTAAAGCCTCCAACACTGCGGTCAATGATATACCGGTCAGGATTAGGATAGACGGAGCGAACTGATGCTTTTTACCAAGGAGCAGTAACAAACATAGCGCAATCGCACTGCCTAAGAACGCAACCCACGGGCTTAATGAGTGAATCGAGTATCCCATAAACAGGCTACTGAAAATTAAGGCTAACACCGCACCGGCTGACACACCAAGAATGTCAGGGCTGGCAAGTGGGTTGTAAACCAACCTTTGTAAAATCACACCTGCTACAGCCAAACCGCCACCAGCGAATATTGCGGTTAACATTCTAGGCCAACGAATAGACCATTCAAATGAATCTGGAATAACAAAGTAGCCCATATCAGAAGCTGGCTGTGATATTGTACTCAACGCCAGTAAAGCGAAGATCATCGCACCCACTAAGAAACCAGCCAGAGGTGAAATAGACTTTGGCCCTTTAGGCATCGAGAAAAACATTTGATCTTGAGCAGACATTTGCTTGCGAGCAATAATGATCAAAGCTGGAGCACCAATCACCGCAGTTGCTGTTCCTGTAGGAATCATATCCAAAGACCATTCCGCCAAGAAGATAGCCAAGCTGTCAGTGACACAAAGTAACAACGCGCCTAGCACGCAGCTGGCGATGAGTTCAGATTTCGCCTTTAAAAAGCCCAAATGTCTCGCGATATTTGGCGCAATCAAACCAATAAAGCTGATCACACCCACCGAAGTAATCGACACAGAAACCAGCCACACGCCAATTGCCATCAGTACAAAGAAGGTCGTACCGATATCAAGACCACGTGCAGCAGCCCCTTCTGTACCAATCGAAAGCAGAGTCAAAACCCTCGGAGCCATCAAGAAAATAGCGAAGATTGGCAATAGTTTAGGCATCAACCAAAACACTTGTTCCCAACCATTCTGACCAAGGTCGCCAGCTCCCCAAACAAACAAGTTCTGCGCGTACTGATCGTTAAGTAAAATAATGGCCGTCGCAAACGCACCGAGCAGTAAGTTAACTGCCATGCCCGCCAAAACAATCGGCAAACCGCCCATATTTTTGATGCCAACAATGGAGACAATCAGCCCCATTGCAAGCAGCGCCCCTATCAGTGCGAACCAAACTGAATATTGAGCGACCCACATAGGCGCTACCACATTCAGTATAACCAGGCCAAGCCAGGCTCCTGATGATGTACCTAGTGTAAGCGGAGACATCATGCGATTCTGCGTCAGTTGTTGAAACAAGCTGCCAATGGTACCGAGTGTTCCACCAACCAAGAGCGCCATCACCAAGCGAGGTAAATTGACATAGGCTAACGCCATAAACTCGAATGAATCATCAACCATTGAGTTGAATGTTGTAATACCACTGATCTTCGAGACTTGCTGAAGCAACTCACCGATAGGGCCAAATTCAGACTGGCCTAACCATAAATGTACAAGGGCAGCGAAAAATAACGCCGCCCCCATTACCAAACCACTGGATTTCATTACTGCTCCGCTAGTGCTAACAATGATTGCGCAATAGCTTCTGCGTTATACAAAATCGACATAGCACCACCGTAGCTCCAACTTGCTGCAACTGGGCTAAATTGACCATTACGAACAAAGGGCATGCTCTTCCAAACCGGAGAACGATCTAACTTGTTTTGATATGGGAAAGGTTCAAAGTAAAGCGCAATCCCATTATTAATCTTTTTAAGCTCTGTTATACGCTTTTGACTGATCCCCCACTGGCTTGCAGGAAGCCCCATCGCATTATCAAAACCGAGCTGTTCAAGTGCATATTGTGGAATCGAATTATCACCGTAGATGTATACCGAAGTAGTACTCGCAAAACGGAAAGAGGTCACTTTCGGCTTGTTACCCGGATACGCCCTATCTAATTCAACCTTAAGAGCTGCGATACGCTCATCCATTGCGGCCAGCTTTTGGGTAGCCAGCTCTTCTTTGCCAAGCAATTGACCTATCTTCTTGAAATTATCGATAGCAGCCGCTGCATTACTGTGTTGGTCACTGTATGTTTGGTAATAAAGTACTGGCGCGATTTCAGATAGTCGCTCCTGAAGATCTTTCTGAGGTAATGCGATGAGAATCACATCTGGGTTGAGCTTCTTAAGTGCAGAAAAGTTAGGTTCAGTTCGAGTACCGATATCCGCCACTCCTTCTGGAATAGCAGGTTGAACAACCCAATCGGTATAACCTGCAATATCAGGTACTGCGACGGGTGTTACACCGAGTTCGATCACTTGCTCTGCGATGTCCCAATTTAGCGCAGCTACTCGAACGGGTTGAGCTTCAACGGTTTTCACTCCTTCGCTGTCTTCAACTTGATAATCCGCCAACGCATTAAACGATAAGGCGCTCGCCAACAACGAAAATACGAGTGTCTTGTTAAGTTTTGTCACTTTAGAAAAATGGGAGCCTAAACGTATTGTATTCATGCCTAACCTACTCAATCTAAATTAAATTTTTCTTGATAAGAAAAAGCAGCCCAATGTAAGGCTGCTTTTTAATTGATATGCCTAACTGAATTAGAACTCGTAGTTCACACTAAGCTCTACAGATTGCTCAGCACCAAACCAGCAGTTCGATTGGTCGTAACAGGTGTAGTACTCTTCATTGAATAGGTTATTCACTAGCAAGTTAGCGGTTGCGCCAGATAGTGTGTCGCTCGCCTCTCCTAAGTCATAACCCACGGATAAATCGACAACCGCATATGATGGTACTTTCCCTTGCGTGTTCGTTGCATCCATCTCCATTTCACCCATGTAACGAGCACCTGCACTGAAGCGAGTTCCTGATAAAGCACCACCATAGACATAGTAATTACTCCATAGATTAGCGGCATGTGTCGGCACATAGATTGGTGTAGTGCCTTCTAGATCTGGGTTCGCATCTTCAGCCACTTCCATGTCGACATACGTATAGCTCGCATTAACATCCCAATCTTCCGTTACAAACCATCTGCCTTCAACTTCGACACCTTGAGAACGCACTTCGCCTAACTGAATCTTAGAGCGATAGGTTGGATCCGATGGATCTGCAGCAATTGAATCTTTCTTGGTAATGTAAAAGTATGATGCTGTAAGTTGCTGTGCCATATCAGCAGACAGGTATTTCACACCTAGTTCGACTTGCTCACCCAGCTGAGGTTTCAACGAATTGCCGTTGATATCAGTACCTGCCGCCGGCTCGAAACTCGTCGCGTAACTTACAAATGGAGAGATGCCATTATCTAACTCATACAACGCGCCTACACGGTAAGAGAACTCGTTATGATCGGCTTCTTCTTTTCCATCATAAGTTGGATAAGAGCTATTTTTGTCATCACTCGCCTTGAACATGTCATAGCGACCACCAGCCAGTAAAACAAGCGCGTCGTATCGAACTTGGTCTTGGAAATATAGTCCTAGCTGCTCGGTCGTAATGTCGTGAGATTCACGGTAGTTCTCTTGAAGCTGGCTTTTATCCAAAAGGTCATTGTTCGGATTGTACGCATCAAACCCATAGAAGCTTGCGTTCGCAGTGAATTCTTTGTACAGAGAATCACCAGTTAGCTTTAGGTAGTCGACACCGAATAGTAAGTTGTGCTCTAAGCCACTAATTTCCACGCGACCTGAAACTTGGTTATCAATAACAAAGCTTTGGGACTCTTCATCCGTACTGTAAGCATTTCGAATTAAACTGCCAGTCGCAGGGTTGAAATTAGTCGCAGTGTGGTAAGTATTCTCCTGATACAGAGACGCATCGGTATAGCGAGCGTTCTGAAGGAAAGTCCAATTATCGTTGATCTGATGATTGATCTTATAGCCTAACATCAAGACTTCACGTTCAAATGTACTCCAGTTCTTGTCGCCCATCGACACAGATGGATCACTTGCCTTCAGTACTTCAAGCGGCATTGCAGAGTTAGTACCCATTGATGGATCGTTCTGATAGTAAAGATTGAAGTTAATAAGTGTTCTATCAGATACCTGCCAATCTAATGAAGGAGCAATTACATAGCGTTCTTCTTCAGCGTGATCTACTTGGCTGTCTTGTTTACGAGCAAGTGCTACCAAGCGGTAAGAAAAGTCACTGTCCACCAATTGACCTGTAGTATCAATTGACACTTCCATAAGATTTCTTGTACCTGAAGATACACCTATTTTTGTAGACCCGTCCTCTTGAGGTGTCTTCGCAATCATGTTGACCATGCCACCCGGTGGCATTGCTCCATACAACACTGACGTAGGACCTTTAAATACTTCAACTTGCTGAATCGCAATAGGGTCTATTTGAGGTTGTAAGTTCCAACCTGTTAGGAACGGAAGTACCAAGCCATCATAGTAGCTTTGGTTATTGCTAAAACCACGAATCGAGAACGTATCGTACATCGTTACTGATGCGCCCTTCTGCTCGGTTACCACACCCGGCGAGTATCTCAGCGCTTGGTTGAGGGACTTCACACCTCGTTGCTCTAACTGTTCTTCATCAATAACGGTAATACCTTGAGGCGTTTCTTCAGGCTCAAGTGCCGACTTAGTCGCGGTATTACGATAGGCTTTACCCATAATCGTAACAGTTTCTACATTCGAATCTGCCGTAGTAACGGTCTCTTCCGCCATGGCTTGCGCTGAAAGTGCAGTTAGCAATGCAACTGCTAGTGATGAATACTTAAAACGAGTGTGAGTGGTCATGATTCCCTCGGTACCAATGCTTATTGTAAATAATAATAAATCTCATTTGCATTGTAAGTATCTATCGATGGGATAATTAACAATTTGGTGCAAGTTCAAAAAGAACTTGGCCTATTTACAAAAAAATAAGGTCAATTGATGATTAAAAACACAATTGACCTTATTGAATGAGAGGATTTGTAAAGAGTATGCTAGACGACGATATGACTACGATTTAATAATAGGAACCCAGTACTCCATCACTGCATCCGCTGCATGAGTTTGATAGCCGAGTGGGTATACTTCAAGCTCGTAGCCATCAACACCTCGATAACCAGAACTTGGTAACCAATTGAGTACAAACCAACTCAAAGTATGTCGAAGATTCTCAATCGGGCCACAATGTTTGACAACAGCATAGGTTTGCTTTGGAATATTTAAGACCTCTAACTTGTCAGAGATAATGCTCGGCAATTGGGGAATTGAAATCTCATCGTTAAGTTCAACTCCAGCCCAATAATGAATATTGGTACCATCAAAGCAAGCCTGAGTGAGGTCAACCACACCAATAAACTGATAGGCATTGTCGTCAGGTAGTGTCACTTCCACTTCTAAGCGTGACCACAATTGAGGGACTTTCTGTGCAAAATCTTGTGTCAGCGAAAACAGACCACTGATTTCAGAAGTGATACCTTTCACTAGGAACGACTCTCTTTCCTCAATACGAACTTCAACAAAGCTCAGCTGGCCATTATCAGCGCTGCTCAGCGTGTCAGACACTTGTATCGGTTTACGAAGCCCCGTTCTTTTGCCCGCTTTTCGATACTGGCTTGGGCTAGAGCCAAACATCTGCTTAAACGAGCGACTAAAACTGATTTCTGAATTGAATCCTAGTTCAAGCGCGATATCGATAACCCGCTCTTTGGTATCTAACAGTTCTTCAGCCGCTAGGCTTAACTTAAGCTCTCTGACGTAGTTCGCCACAGTGAGCCCAGTTTCGGCTTGAAACACTCTTTGCAGTTGCCAACGAGACCAACAGCTCTGTTTCGCAATATCCTCTAGAGATAATGTCGAGCTAAGGTTCGCATGTATATAAGCCAAGACACGGCTGATACGATCAAATGCAGGAGTGTTCATAGTCACGCTTTTATAATCTCGCTAGTGGCAGCAATTAAGTTGATTCAGAATTACTTTTTATCATTTAAAGAAGATTTTATCACTTAAAAGTGACTAGGACTCTCTCAATTTATAAATTTTATAATAAGAGTTCTACGAGGAAATGCTCCATTTTGTATGGTTATCATCGATAATGTTAGATATGATAACGAAACTGATTATCATTTACTGGTTTAACATGCTTTCCCAGCTGCACAATATCGCCACTCGTCGTAGAGCCCCTTCTTTACACCAAAAAATCTTCGCTTATACAAAACAAATTACCCCTTATTTAAGCGGCAGTTATGGTTCTTTGAGCAGCAGAAGCATCGCCATGACGAATGATAAAAGCCATATCGAGATAAAGCGCGTTTACGATGGCTTAGCGGAAAATCACTCTGAGGCAGGTAAAGCTTATTGGTTAACCCGAACTTGGGATCTAGTATGCTGGCAGCCAATCTACGTCACCTTCGTTTCTATCTATGGCCTCCATTCATTACCAGATATCAAGAATATCGGTCAGTTTAGGTATAAAGAGTTCGTCACTGGGTACCGCTTCTTCAATGGTGATCACCAACACGGCACACCAGAAGAGTTAATACCACATGCGGGTCAAGCAATATTAGAACTCACGGAGTTTTTCCGCTGCCAGATCAGTGAGTGGACACGCATTCGCCCGGGGTTTACCAACCATTTGCTCGCGGATCTACTGTTGGGTTGTTTGATCAAACTGCAACAGCGCGAACAAAGCCTGACCAATGAGTACATCACAGAACAAGCGAAGCTATGGTTAGCAGCGTGCAAACTACCAGAAAGTCACTTAGAGAGCCTTAAAGTCGACGATACTACAGGGATGCTTAAGCTCGTCAGGGTCAGCTGTTGCTTAGTCTACAAGTGTGACTCGAGAAAATATTGTGACGATTGTCCTAGACATCCAGACAACAAGAAAACCGTTTAACACCATTACTTAATCTTAAAATCCAGGACAGACATGTTTCAGCTTTCAAATATAAAAATGGTTCGTGACGAGCGTACCATTCTCTCAATTGACGAGCTTTCCATTCCAACCAATGAACTTACGGTCGTTCTTGGTCACAATGGTTCTGGTAAATCGACCCTGGTTAACTTGCTCTCTGGTCAAATGGCACCAGATCACGGCACAGTAAAGCTGGATGGCTCTTCTATCTCTTCTTTCAAAAGCAGAGACTTAGCCAAGAAGGTTGCGTATTTACCTCAAAAGCTCCCAGCTTCGGCAGGCTTAACGGTCGAAGAACTAGTTCGATTAGGGCGTTTTCCTTGGCGAGGTGCGTTTGGTCGTTGGAACTCTGAAGATCAGTCCATTATCAAACAAGCCATGGATAGAACGGGCGTTACCGAGTTTTCACAAGCTTTAGCGGACGATTTATCCGGCGGTGAACGCCAACGAGCGTGGGTTTCGATGTTGCTCGCCCAACAGTCTCCCGTATTGATTCTCGACGAGCCAACATCCGCGCTGGATGTTCATCACCAGTTCCAATTGATGGGTTTGCTATCTGAACTCAATAAGAAAGAAGACGTTGGAATCATCGTAATTCTGCACGACTTGAATCTTGCACTGCGTTACGCGACACACATAGTCGCTCTAAAGAAAGGTAAGATCGCCTTTGAAGGAAGCGCTGATAAGTTGCTTAATGAGCAGGCCTTGTCTGAGCTCTATGAGTCCCCTATCCGACTGATCGACCATCCAGTTCCAGCCAAGACTGCAGCCAGTGAAAAGGTCGCTGTCGTCTGCGAATATCAGATAGTCTGGGCAAGTTAAACCAAAACGCTGAGCTTAAAAAAGGCCATTGAAGCTCATCATTTCAGTAGCGTTTCAGTTTAGATTTGATAACTCATTTCACTAACTAAGCTGAGCGTCTCTGGCTTCTTAGCTACTAAAGCCACGCAAAATATTCAATAACGTAATCGCAGTGAATAGTGCGATTACCAATGACAAATGCCACGCTTCACCAAGACCAAGTTTAACCAAACCCATGCTTACCAGCGAAGACACAACCATTTGGCCGCCTCCCGACATCGAAGCCGCTGCACCTGCGTTCTTTTTGTAAGGCAACATCACCAAAGCTTGAGCACAAGGTAACGCGATGCCATTCCCCAGTATCATCAAAAACTGACCGAGCATTAGATAGAGCGGCTTAAGTGGGCAGAAGAACAGCCACAACGCTGCCGAAATGTGTAATACAGGCGTACATACCAGTGTTTTCTTATTACCTAATATTGGACGAATACGGTTACACAAGCTTGTTCCACCTAAAATGCCCAATGCAGGTATTATCGCCCACATCGCGTATACGTCAGATGTCATTCCGATTTGGTTCTGCATGATGAATGGCATCACCGACACTGTGGTGATCATGAGACTAAAGTTAAGCCAACCAATGATCGCAAAGCTCATAAAGTAGAGAAAAGTGGGTAACTCCTTGTATTGCTATGCCATTTTCTTTGGGGAAGGAATTGGCGACAGCTGTACAACGGTCTCTTTGAATTTAAACGCCAATGCGACCCAAGCTAATGAGACATAGCCAAGGCTCATGAGGCTGTACTCGTAGTTAAAAGATTTGGTTTATCAACCTGACAACATAGAGATGTAGAAGATAGAGAGAATGTTGCAGGTATGATATTCATGGTGCTCCGAAAGGATCGATTGGATCGTCGCAGGGGAAACATACGTTAACTCGTATAATCATACAACACCGGCTGGACTAAATATGTGAATAGT
>NZ_JBQKUM010000116.1:0-8828 GCF_054968605.1 Pseudoalteromonas sp. G5_S1_14_S5
TTAGTAAAACCAACTGAATCGCCCATTGCCATCCTCTTGGGTACGGGATGCATTCTACGGATTCGAGCGGATGAGTCAATAATATTTTTGTATTTTTAATTCGTTTGAATAGATTTCATACTAAACAGGCTAAATAGCTGACTTTATGTGCAAGACACACCGTGTATCGGCTATTCAAAAGAGATCTATATCACATTAGATATCCAGTATTGATTATTTGACCTTAGGTTAAAGATCAAAAAAGCGAGCCTTAGCTCGCTTCTTAATCAATGATGTTTTTCGTCTAACAAATCGTCTTTGGCAGCCATTAAGTATTGTGCCATTGACCAGTAGGTTAGAATCGTTGCAACGTACAAAGCAATGTAGCCAACCCAAATCATCCAGTCGTCATAGCGCCAGATAAGCACCCACAACGCGAACATCTGAGAAACCGTCTTAACTTTACCGACCCAGGAAACCGCTACACTTGCACGTTTACCGATTTCAGCCATCCATTCACGAAGTGCAGAGATGATAATCTCGCGAGCTATCATGGTGACAGCTGGGATAGTGACCCAAATTGAGTGGTAATGTTCGGTAATCAAAATAAGAGCCGTCGCAACCAGAACTTTGTCTGCGACAGGGTCAATAAAAGCACCAAAACGAGACGTTTGCCCTAGCTTACGAGCAAGCATGCCATCTAACCAATCAGTAAAACCCGCTACCCAAAAAACCATCGCAGCAGCAAAAGGAGCCCATTGGTAAGGTAGATAAAAAACAACAACGAATACTGGGATCAAAAATAGTCTCAGTAAGGACAAAATGTTAGGTATATTCAAACGCATATTATTGGGCTCTTATTAATTGCGTTTTAATGGTGCTGGATTTTTACTATTGTTTCAATGCTTGATAAATGTTTTCTGCCAAAGAATGACTAATGCCCGGCACTTTGGCTATTTCTTCAACAGTTGCACGCTTGAGTTCTTGTAAGCCACCCATGTATTTCAGCAAAGCTTGGCGACGCTTCGGTCCTATCCCTTCAATTCCTTCCAAGGCACTGGTTCGACGCGTTTTACCACGCTTCGCTCTATGCCCTGCAATCGCATGATTATGGCTCTCATCACGAATATGCTGAATAAGGTGCAAGGCTAGTGCATCACTTGGCAAATTAAACTCTTCCCCTTCAAGTGTAATGAGAGTTTCTAAACCTGGTTTACGCGTCACGCCTTTGGCAATACCCATCATTCTCGGCCTGAACGGCCAATCTCCCCAATATTGAGAGACAATCTCATGAGCGCGGTTAAGTTGACCTTTACCACCATCGATAAAAATAATGTCAGGGATCTTATCATCATCAAGCTGCTTCGAATAACGTCTCTCAAGCGCCTGAGCCATTGCTGCATAGTCATCACCACCTGTAATGCCTGTGATGTTGTAGCGACGATACTCAGGCTTAACAGGGCCTTCTTGGTTGAACACCACACAAGATGCAATGGTACTTTCACCCATGGTATGACTAATATCGAAACATTCCATACGCTTAATCGCGTCCATCGACAACACTTCTTGAAGCTCTTTGAAACGCTGATTAATCGTCATCTTGTGATTAATCTTAGTGGTAATCGCCGTTAACGCATTGGTATTCGATAGCTTAAGATAGCGACCACGAACGCCAGAAGGATTAGTATTGAAGTGGATTTTACGACCAGCTACTTCACTTAAAGCTTCCTGAATAGGAGTGACGTCTTCCATCAAATCAGCATTCAGAATCAAACGAGTTGGAATGGTTCTCGCTTCTTTGTGTGCTAAGTAATACTGGCTTAAGAAGCTAGAGAAAACCTCTTCACGCACGGTATTGTTTGGGATCTTTGGAAAATGACTTCGACTGCCCAAGACTTTACCTTGGCGAATCATCAAAATATGAATACACGCCACGCCATTTTCTTGTGCAAAGCCAAGCACATCCATATCTTCCATGGAATCGTCAGATACGTATTGCTGTTCTTGCACGCGTCGAATCGCTTGGATCTGATCACGGAAAGTCGCAGCTTGCTCAAAGCGGAGCTCACGGCTTGCTGCATCCATCTTCTCGATAAGCGTTTCAAGCACTAACTTATCTTTTCCTTGCAGGAACAAACGAACATAGTCGACCAGCTCGCTGTACTCTTCGTCAGAAATGATTGAACTGACACATGGCGCAGCACAACGACCAATTTGATACATCAAGCAGGGGCGAGTTCTGTTGGCATAAACCGTGTCTTCACACTGGCGAGCAGGGAAGATTTTTTGGATTAGGTGTAGCGTCTCACGTACAGCGCCGGAGTCAGGGTAAGGACCAAAGTATTCACCTTTTTTCTTTTTAGCACCACGATGCATCGACAAACGAGGATGCTTGTGACCACTAATAAAAATATAAGGGTACGACTTATCATCACGCAGGAGCACGTTGTATTTGGGCAGGTACTGCTTGATGTAGTTGTGCTCAAGGATAAGAGCTTCAGTTTCCGTGTGCGTTACAGTGACATCGATCTTGTCAATGTTGCTGACTAAAGCGCGTGTTTTTTCACTGTCGACTTTTTTACGGAAATAACTAGAAAGGCGTTTTTTGAGGTTCTTTGCTTTACCGACGTAAATAACGACAGCCTCAGCGTTATACATTCTATAAACGCCGGGCTGCTCGGTTACTGTCTTGAGGAATGAGGCTGAGTCAAACAAGTTGGTCACTATACGATCTCAGTATTAAAGTGTCTCAGTATCTAACATTCCATGTCTAATCGCTAAGTGCGTTAGCTCTACATCACCACTGATGTCCAGTTTGCTGAACAAACGGTAGCGGTAACTATTAACTGTCTTAGGACTTAGATTGAGTTGTTCTGAAATATCCGTCACTTTCTGACCTTTGGTAATCATCATCATGATTTGAAGTTCACGTTCAGATAAGTCTGCGAATGGATTTTCAGACGCAGGCGAGAGTTGGCTCAAAGCCATCTGCTGCGCAATTTCTGGTGAAATGTATCGTTGGCCGCTGTTGACCACACGAATTGCATTGACCATTTCATCCGGACCTGCCCCTTTAGTAAGGTAACCAGCAGCTCCAGCTTGCATCACTTTAGTTGGAAACGGATTTTCCGTATGAACAGTTAGAACGATGATTTTAACATCAGGGTTGAAACGCAAGATCTTTTTGGTTGCTTCTAAGCCACCAATACCAGGCATATTCATATCCATCAAAATAACGTCAGTATTGTTAGTACGACACCATTTTGCAGCATCTTCACCGCTCTCAGCTTCCCCTGCTACGTTCATTCCACGGACGTCTTCAATAATACGTCGTATCCCTGTGCGAACCAGCTCGTGATCATCTACAAGGAAAACATTTATCAAACTTGTATCTCCACACTATTAATTGGCTCTGCAACCACTGTGTCGTTTCATCTGTTTGAAACAATCGGACAAAGGAACAGTGAATCGCAGCATTGAGTACATCTTAACTTAATTACTAAGGAAAAGCTCTGTTGAATATGTGCTGAAACACTAACTTCAGCAAGTACGCATTTATAAAAAGGTACGCTAAAAACACAAGCTTTCACTAAAAATCAGATAGTTAAGAAAACACCCAATAAAATTACATAAGATAAAGATATTTTCAATACAATTAAATGACCATTCTCGACAATTTCACTTTTTTGCTTACAGAGTCCCGTTATTTACTGCTACTAACGAGTATTTAATGACTATCTTTGCAGCCTATTGTGCGTAATCTAGCGCTAGATGGTAGTATTCACTCCCCCGTATCAATAGGTTATTACATTGGATATTCAGCAAGGCTTTGTACTTACAAGACAGGCGAGAGATTTGTCAGGGCGCACACAGATCGACTTGTGGTTAAGCACACCGGAAGGCCCTACTCTTCTGACTATTCAAAACCAAAAGCCAGTGTTTTTTGTTGCTCAATCTGATGTACCCGCTTGCGAGTCGATTGCAGCCAAAGAGTCCATTGAGTGCCAGTTTAAATCTCTTGAGCTTACAACTTTCGAGCAAACCCCTCTCGCGGCTTGTTATACAGCACTATCGCGAAGCAGCTTTGAGTTAGCACATGCCTTCAAGAGCGAAGAAATCCAGACTTTTGAGAGCGATATTCGCCTTGCGGATCGATTCCTAATGGAACGTTTTATCAAGGGGAGCATTGAATTTACCGGAACGGCTGTGCAGAAAAATCTGCACCGTAGAGTCTCCAATGCCAAGTGCAGAGCGGGTAATTACTTGCCAACATTATCGATGGTTTCTCTGGATATTGAATGTTCAGAAAAAGGCGTGCTCTACTCCATTGGTTTAGATAGCCCAATGGACAGTCGAGTGATTGTGATCGGCGAGCCACAGCAAGCTGAAACCAATATCCAATGGGTCGCGAACGAAAAAGCCCTGCTTGAAGCCATGATCGTATGGTTCTCTGAATTTGACCCAGACATCATCATTGGTTGGAACGTCATTGACTTCGACTTCAGGCTCTTGCATAAACGGGCGGAATGGAATGAGGTGAAGCTCAATATCGGTCGAGATAATCAATCTAGCTTCTTCCGTAGCTCTGCACAAAGCCAACAAGGCTTCATAACCATTCCTGGCCGTGTTGTCTTGGATGGCATCGACATGTTGAAGACAGCCACCTACCACTTTCGCTCATGGTCGCTTGAGTCGGTCTCTCGTGAGCTGCTTGGTGAAGGTAAAGATATCCATAACGTTCATGACCGCATGGATGAGATTAATCGAATGTTCAAGTTCGATAAGCCCTCATTGGCTAAGTACAACCTGCAAGACTGTGTGTTGGTAAATCGAATCTTCGAACACACCCATCTACTCGATTTTGTTATTGAGCGCTCTCGCTTGACCGGTGTTGAGCTAGACCGTGTTGGCGGCTCTGTTGCAGCCTTTACCAATTTATATCTACCCCAGATACACAGAGCAGGCTATGTTGCCCCGAATCTAGAACCAGAGAACTGGATTGCAAGCCCCGGTGGCTACGTGATGGACTCCATTCCTAATCTTTATGACTCGGTATTGGTACTCGACTTCAAGAGCCTGTACCCGTCCATCATTCGTTCATTTTTGATTGATCCCATGGGGCTAATCGAAGGTTTAAAATTGGACATCGGCCCGGCAGAAAACCAAGCCGTTGATGGTTTTCGCGGCGGGCAATTTCACCGCACCAAACACTTCTTACCAGAGATGATCGAAAACCTTTGGGCAGCACGTGACGTTGCAAAGAAAAACGACGAAAAAGCCTTCTCTCAAGCCATTAAGATCATCATGAACTCTTTCTATGGTGTGTTAGGTTCATCAGGCTGCCGCTTCTTTGATACTCGCTTGGCGTCATCAATCACCATGCGTGGTCATGAAATCATGAAGCAAACCAAGGTTCTAATCGAAGACAAGGGCTACCAAGTGATTTATGGGGATACCGACTCGACCTTCGTTTCCCTCAATGGAAGTTATGACCAAAAGCAAGCCGACGAGATTGGCCATCAACTGGTGGCTTACATTAACAACTGGTGGACTGAACACCTGAAAGAGACCTATAACCTGACTTCAATTCTTGAACTAGAATACGAGACTCACTATCGCAAATTCCTGATGCCAACCATTCGTGGTTCGGAAACTGGTTCGAAGAAGCGCTACGCAGGTTTAATCAATCATGGTGACCAAGAGAAGATCATTTTCAAAGGGCTTGAGAGTGCACGAACAGACTGGACACCACTGGCGCAACAGTTCCAACAAACTTTGTATGAAATGGTATTCCACGACCAAGATCCGTCCGACTATGTCAGGCAGTTTGTTGATGAAACTTCAGCAGGCAAACATGACGATTTACTGGTTTACCAGAAGCGTTTGCGTCGCAAGCTGTATGAGTATCAAAAGAACATTCCACCACAAGTTCGAGCAGCTAGAATGGCAGATGAGGTCAATACAAAACTAGGACGCCCGCTTCAATACCAAAACAAAGGGCGTATTGAATACTTGATTACCTTGAATGGCCCAGAGCCCAAAGAATATTTGAAGAGTACTATCGATTATCAGCATTACATCGATAAGCAGATTAAGCCTGTGGCTGAAGCGATTTTACCTTTTATTGGATTAGATTTTGAGAGAGTTAGCGGGCAGCAATTAGGTTTATTCTAAGATTATTGTCTGAGTTTAATCAGAACAAAAAAGCAGAGGAATGCTCAATTCGCTCTACTTTTTTTATATATGTGGGGTATGAAGCTTTACCCTATTCGAAATTCAGTTTTCTGATACTGCTTAACCAGCCATTCACCAAATCCATCCAGAATGCCGATCACTGAACGCTTAGGAATCGGGCGACCTGAAAGTAAAATACCCAGTCTTTGAATTTCGACTTCTCTATCTGGATGATATTTCAGGAACTGCTGACCACACTCGACAGGATTATCGAACCAAGACTTGTCACGATACATCACCAAAGAGTAACTCGCTCGCAGCAGTTTCTTAGCGATGATCACTTGCGCGGCGACTTGCTGCTCAGGTGTTGCTGCCCGTACAATTTTGTTTCGATATACCGCTAACCAATTTTCAACGTCCATATTCCAATGTTTGGCAATTTCCCAACTGGTTTCGAAATCACCATAACAATCTGATAAATCTTCACCGTATACACAAACCGATAGGTGCTTGAGCATAAAGCCCCACGTGAAAATATTATCGAAGTCGACAACGTCACTCATCAAAGTGGTTTTTATTGCCACCTGAGTGACTTGAGAAAAGCTCTTTTGGAAACGCCATTTGATGGTGTTTAACAATGTGGTTCGCTGGTCCGGGAACGGACGGTGTGTCACCACAACCACATCAAGATTTGAGCGACCCGCTACGGCTTGCTTACGAGCAACACTGCCATAAATATAGACACTGTGAAGATTAGAACCTAGCCCACCTTTTAAGAAGGTAATCAGATCGTTAACCACAGGTTGGAATTCAGGTTGAAAAGGCTGTGTAGGGTCAATAACAGGTAACTGCATAGGTCGTTTTGGCAAATATAATCATGATTTAACTGTGACTCTATGATCGCTTAGGTGACTTTATGATTCAAGCTATTCCTATTTATAGCATCTCCGAGATATAATCAGTGGATAGACCCAATAAGGACAAACACAAAATGCCTAGAGCAAGTGAAATTAAAAAAGGTTTTGCTATCACTGTAGAAAGCAAAACAGTCATTGTTAAAGATATCGAAGTAACAACACCAGGTGGCCGCGGCGGTCAAAAGATTTACCGTTTCCGTGGTAACGACGTAGCAACTGGCGTGAAAACTGAAGTTCGCCACAAGGCTGACGAAATCGTTGAAACTATCGACGTAACTAAACGTGCTGTAATGTTCTCTTACGTTGATGGCAACGAGTACATCTTCATGGACAACGAGGATTACACACAATTCATCTTCAACGAAGAAACTATCGAAGACGAACTACTGTTCATCAACGAAGACACTCAAGGCATGTACGCTATCCTTATCGACGGCAACGCTGCAACACTTGAGCTACCAACATCTGTTGAGCTAGTTATTGAAGAAACTGACCCTTCAATCAAAGGGGCATCAGCGTCTGCTCGTACTAAGCCAGCTCGTCTTTCTACAGGTCTTACTATCCAAGTACCTGAATACATCGCGACTGGCGACAAAGTAGTAGTAAACACTGCTGAACGTAAATACATGAACCGCGCAAGCTAAGATACTTATTATGACCGAAGCTAACGACCTAATGTCTTATGACGACGCAATTGATACTGCATACGACATCTTCCTAGAGATGGCACCCGACAACCTTGAACCTGCAGATGTGATTCTATTCACGGCTCAGTTTGAAGACCGTGGCGCTGCAGAGCTTGTTGAAACAGGTGATGATTGGGTTGAACATGTTGGCTTTGAAGTCGACAAAGAAATCTACGCAGAAGTGCGCATTGGTCTTGTGAATGAAGCTGATGACGTTCTAGACGACGTATTTGCTCGCATGCTAATCAGCCGTGACCCAGAGCATAAGTTCTGTCACATGCTGTGGAAGCGCGATTAATTCGGCTGCCGACGCTCAACTTCATGAGTATACAAGCACTCATGTAAACGAGTTAAAAATTTAGCCGAGCCACTTGCTCGGCTATTTTTATCACGCTACTTCCCTGCATGAACACTCTCTTTCATTATCAACTCTGTAGTCACTAATATGACCAAAGCAAAAACAGATACACAATCCAAAGGCTATGCCTGCATTGGCCTAGTTAATCCAAAGACGCCTGAAAACGTAGGCTCTGTAATGCGAGCGGCTGGCTGCTACGGCGCTAACTCTGTATTCTATACGGGCACACGCTACGATCATGCCCGAAAATTCCATACCGACACCAAAGAGAAGCACTTAGAGCTACCACTGATTGGCGTTGAAGAGCTGAAAGACATTATTCCAGTAGGCTGCGTACCTGTGGCCGTTGATCTAATTGAAGGTGCGAAGCCTCTACCAGATTACAAACACCCACCACGCGCTTTTTATATTTTTGGTCCTGAAGATGGTACCTTGAAAAAAGAGATCACAGACTTCTGCCGAGACACGATTTACGTTCCGACCAATGGTTGCATGAACCTCGCAGCATCTGTAAATGTTGTGCTTTATGACCGCTTGGCGAAGGGGGACAACTTTTCAAATCATAAGTAGAAGAGATACGAACAGATTATAGATTCGCGTAAACGAGATAAAAGATGCGAAGATCACACGTGATATCGTTTATAACAGCATGATTTCGCCACTCGCTTACCTCATCTTCTATTTCTTCAGACGTAAAAAACCTGCTCAGTTAGC
>NZ_JBQKUM010000117.1:0-8756 GCF_054968605.1 Pseudoalteromonas sp. G5_S1_14_S5
CTGTTTTGTGTCCTTGGTTTAACGGCCTTGTTATAAGTACGTTATTTTCCAGCTTTTCCTGCCTCTAAAATTGGCAGTCCAGCCTCTGTTGGAATGTAAATGCGCTCTCCATTACCATCTTGTAGCCCTTTTATCCAAACATAACGTAGGTAAGCTTCGTTACCTTTTAGAGATTCGCCAATAATTTTATTAGCTTCAGCAGCAGCTTTCGCGCGTTCAATATCCGCCTGGCCTTCAGCTTTGGCCTGGACTATCTTCGCCTCACCTTCCGCTTGAGCCAAAGTAACTCGAGCCTTAGCTTGCATTAAAGCTGCCTGCTCTCTCGCTTTTGCTTCTTCTATTAGAATTTGCTTACTCCATTCAGCTTCTTTCAGAGCAGCAATACCATTCATTTCAAGCTTATAAACTTTGTACTTTGGCCATGCCCAAAGCGCTAGGACAATTAGGATTACAAAAAATAATACTGTGGCAACAAGGCCGCCAAATGCGATTGTATTTCTATTTGGATGCACGATTTCTCCTAGTACTTATACCGCCCGCAACACGGGCTAAAAATTGCGAAGCGTTTTTTGTCCTGTGACTGCATTTGTTATACGCATACACGATTACATGCCTCGATTTCAATGGTTTTCAATTTTGGATGCTGTTTCGCGCCTGCCATTGACGTAAGTAATGGACAATTATAAAGATCTAATAGCTCAAGACTACTAAGCTGCTCAATACCTTTTAAAGACTCAAGTTTCCGAGAAGTAAGGTAAAGCTGCCTGAGAGCAACCATTGAAATAATTGGTTCTAGGTTGTTATGTGGATAATTTTGAATATTTAGCTTTTCAAGGGATGTTAGCTCAAGCAAAGAACTAAGACCTTTAGACCAAGTTATTAGAGCTACCCTTAGCATTGAAAAAGCAGATAAATCAATTTTCTGAGTTGATTTATACTGTAGGCCGAGCACCTCTAGTTGAGGGAGCGACTCAATAGCCTTTATACCTTTTGCTTCCCAGCAATAAAGCTCTAGGCTTCGGAGGAACGTTAGCTCAGGAAGAAAGGACAAATCATGGCCTTTGAAACCAAAGGAGTCTGTCAGTCTTAATGCATATATTCCGTTCTCTTGCATATAGGCACTGACATCGTCAGACCAAACTCCTTTTAAGATTAGGACCTTTCCGATTCCATTCTCATCTTCTGCTATTTCAAAGTTACTCATGATCCCTCTTTGGCGCATAACATTCTTAATAACAGGCAGTCTCGTTTTTCTACCTGCCCGACTTTCGATTAATTTATCATAAGCCACTAAAAATTATAGAAAATACATCGATATGTGTACTCTATGCCTACATAAAAACGCGCCGGCGTGTTATCCAAGACATAAAAATCACAAACCTGTTAATAAACAATAATTTACAAAAAAATCATCGACAAAGCGAGACCAAACACTTAATAAAACATATCACTTTCTATACTCAAACAACATTCATACTCAACAAACTATGTAGATAGACAGAAAAGGAAGTAGAGATGTTCAGTAAATCAGCCATGAACTTGATATTAGGTTTTGTAGGGAAAACGCACGCCCCCTAAAATGTGTAGAGCATTTGTTCTAACAAGTTTTGGGGCAAAACCGAGTTTGAAATAAAGTCTAGTAACGTAACCAGCAGTGCTCAAAGCCCACAATAAAACATTGTTTTTGGAACCTATGGCTGATGTTATTAGTACTGATTTAGGCTGATTAGCTACTATTCATTGTCAAACTCTAAACCTTCACCAGATGGACTATCTTGTCGAAATACAACCTCACGTTCAGGATACTTTTTTTGGCTCTTCTCCGCTTAGATGAGCTTGACAGAAGGGTATAACATTGAACTTACCTCAGGTACTGAAAGCTGTTTAATCTTCAGTTTGAAGTATTCGGTATCTCTTATCCCGCGAGCTCTTCTGCGCAACAATCCTATTGATACATTGCCAGCCTCGATTACAGAGCTGGTTAATCGGTCATACTTTGCAAAGTTACAGATGCCTTCTTTGTGGTTTTGAAGCATGGATACAAAACCTTGCACGCTCATTATTCTTGTCGCTTTGGCTAACTGACACCAAGCGTCTAAACGGTAAGCCATTTGCTGATAGGTTTCCGCTCGCCAGATACTTTTTAGTTGCTCTTTAAGAACGTAGATTTCACTCAGACGGCGATTAGCTTTGAGTAACATTTTCAGTTTGTCCGTTTGGTTTTCTGACAGCCTTTCTGGATTCTTTAATAGAAGGTAAAGCGAGCCTTTAATCAGCGTTTTATCTTCTCTACAGACCGCTTTTTTGAACTCATATGAACGCTCTCGTCGAATGAGTTGGCTATATTGTTGGACGACATGGAATCGGTCAAAAACGATGTCAGCGTTCGGCAGGTTTTCTCTGACGGCTTTTTGGTAAGCCTTCCCCATATCCATTGCAACGGCCTGAATCCCTTGGGCAGTTTGTTTAGTAAGTTGAGTGAGAAAGGCTTCGAGAACGCGGTGTGTACGACCATGCTCGACCCAAATCAATTGGCCGTTATCCATGTTATACACCACAGTCATATAGTCGTGCCCTTTTGCTTTTGCGACTTCATCAACGCCAATCCGTTTTAATCCACGGAGTTTTGACGGCTCAGAGGGTGGCAACGTTCGATGCAGCGCCGCCTTGTCAATATTCTTAATCGTTTCCCAGCGAAGTCCATAGTGTCTCGCAATCACGCTGATGGGCATGTGACGGCACAAGCCACTAATTTGTTCACAGAATCGTTTGGAATAACGTACACCTTTTTCTACAAAGTCACACTCTTCAATACGTCGCTCACCTTCGGTTGTGCGGATTTGCGCAAGCTCAATATGAATTCGACAACACCGGCCACTTATCGGCAAGTCATAAATGGTTCGAGAAACGTAAGTATTGACGGTGCAAGCTTGGTTAGACTTTGGGTCGGTCACTTTAAATCGTCGGTCTCGACGACAGTAAACGTCAACAGTTTGAGTGGATTCATCGACCTTAATCGACTGGATTGCCTGCCCCTGAATATGTAAAAGCTGAGAAAGTAACTGGGTCAAAATAGGATTCATCCATACTGACTAAAAAAGGGTTATTAGTCAGTATGGTAGAAGTCATAAGTATTGCGTTATGACTCAACAAAGCGGAGAAGAGCCCTTTTTTTGGTAGTCTTGTAAGCACTCTACAAGGCCATCATGTAACTTAGGAAGAAAGTCTTTGAAAACAGCTAAGCCCTCAACTATTAGCTTCTGAGGCATCGATGATTGATTTTCGTCCGTGATGCAATCCCAGAATGCGTCTAGGTTGTAACCATAGTGCCCTGAAAAATTGAGTTTCATGGATACATATTCATGGAACGTTTCTTCATCCATAATTCCTGACATATCTATTAGTAAATCTTCGCTCATCATTCCGTAGTTCTCCCCTTATGAGTGCTAATGCTTGCAACAAATATCGCCACATCATTAAACCAAATGAGACCTTACTTTGCGAGGCTAGAGGTTTTACTTAATAGGAAAGGAGCCTAGCTTTTAGATGAGCTATTGATAAATATAGAGGCTCGGGCTTGTCCAACACTTGGGATTTAACGTTGGCTACGCAACGCTTAATCCTTATCTGTTATGTATCGTTTTCGACACTCAGAGCTAGACAAAATCAGGTTACCAAAATTCCTCTTTTGTAAACGCAAGTCGATTACTACAGGTTTTTTGTTTTGATAATAACTTGTCAAAGGCTTTGACTTACATGCCATTTTCTTAATGCTAGCTAAATACCTAGTTTGATATTCTTTGAACTTGTTGTCATCACGGCTAAAACCGATAAAGTCGAATACAATATTGACCTGTTTATCGCCCTCATAGTATCTAGACAACATAATTCTATGTTCAGGGGTTATCTTAAGTTTCGAAGCCGACTGCTTAAGTACATTCTCTGTGTATTGCTGCTTAAAGTGACTAAATATCAATCCAGCGGCGAAGGTTACGAATATAATCACCACCCTTAATGTGGGATTAGCTTTTGCCATGTTTCCTCCGTGATACATAGCGCTTTATCGACAGATTTTTTCTGTAATTATATACGACCAATCATACACACGCTCAATCTAATGCCCTAATTGTTTGCCTAATAGGATGTGAACTTCAGATATTGCCGAAAGTTTCCGTATAACTCCGGCGGGGTCTGGCTATACAATTTTCACCCTGATTACACTCCAAATGAGCATGGTCTTATCTTCTTTCGTCTGATTAGATTTGGTAGGGAAAACTCACGCCCCTAAAGTGTGTAGAGCATTTATTCTAAGTAATTTTGGGGCAAGAATCATTTAGATTGAATACTCTAAATAATTCTTGGACAGAAATCAGTTAGTCCTATTGCACTAACATAACCATATTCGATTAAAAACTATATCTTGAAACCTTTAACGCTTGTTATGCCTGCACTTCTAACGCATAGATACACATTAATTGTTCTTTGTTAGGCACATCTAATGTGTTGCATATTTTCCGCTTCAACGTTGCACCCGCACGCTTCACGATCTTAATACTAGCCGAGTTGCTTTCTAAGCAATGGAATTCAACTACTCGAACGGCATGATCGTTCAATAAATAAGGGATGACTACATCCAATACTTGCCCTATAACTCTATTGCCTCTTGCGTTGTCAGAAAGCCAATAGCCCAATTCACAAGCTTTAGAGTCAAAGTCAATTGACTTTATCCCGAAAACGCCACCAAACTGGTTTTTAAAATATATTGCGAACCATTCTGAACCCTCGTCACCACTGTTTACTCGACTTTCGATATAAGATTGAGCACTAGTAAGATCTACAATGCTTTTTTCCCAAGGCATATATTTTGATAAGTTCACCCTACTATATTCAACAGCATTGAGAAGCGCTGAAGCATCTGAAACTTCTAACTCCCTTAGGACTATGTCCTTAGATATGAATCTTTCCATAAATCTTCCATTTTACTGTAGGCATAACGCCCCGCCCCCCTTATAGAGCACAATTTACTTTATAAATGCTCGGGCTTGTTAAACACTTGGGATTTAACGTTGGCTAAGCAACGGTTAATCCTTATCGGTTAGCCGTTTTGGACGCCAACTATAGAAAAATGGTGACTAGCGATATTGAAACCTTCGCGTAAATAGAACTTATGTGCTGGAAAACGCTGAACACCAGAATCCAAATGTATTTGTTCGCAACCGCTTTCTAAAGCATATGCTTTAAACCAATCGATAATAAATTTACCTACTCCACTCGAACGAAATTGCGCATTAGTTACCAAGTCTTCAATGTAAATATGCTTACCCCAAGCAAGCTTTTCACCTACGCTAAAGCCTGCTGCTGCTAGTACACCTTCTGGCGATTTGACATAGACGACTTGGTAACCATTTGATTGCTGCTTCTCGATTTGACCAGACAAAGTATCTAAGTTGTAATTTGGGCGAAGTTGTAACAACACTTCTAGGACTGACTCGTAATCAGAATTGTTCTCTAAAAATTGTACTTCCATGTTTTCTCCATTTTGACGGCTAACGCTTTATCGACGGATACCCCCCCCCAATCATATGTAACCAATAGCAAATCTAATTATACTCACGCTCAATCTAATGCCCTTATTGCCTTGCGATTAGGATGTGAACTTCAGAAATTACCGAAAGTTTCCGTATTACTCCGGCGGCGCCGGAGCAATACGGTTTTCGAGCTAGAAAATGCCACGGGTAAAAATTCAACCTGTGAAGGTTTTGGACAAAAATCAGTTTCGGCAAATCGAACATTAGCAAATAATGAATAATTAAAAGTATAGGAAACAGCCCCCCTCCCTTTAGAACACATCGCACAATTTACTTTACAGAGGCTCGAGCGTGTTCAACACTTGGGTTTTAGTGTTGGCTGCGCACGCTTAATCCCTATCTGTTATGCATTTAATTTATATGCTCAATTATTTTTTTTGCAACTTCGACTGGTGATAAGTCAGAGTTATCAATTTGTAGCGTTTTTAGCGTTTCAATTGGCGCATATTCACACTGTTCTAGAAAACTAGATAATTGATTAGCACACGAAATTTTATGAGTTGGCTTACGCTCTTGTGATTCAACCCGAAGTAACAATTCTGACTTTGACGGCGATAAGTGCACTGGATAAAAGTCAATACTCTCTTGTTTGAAAAAATCAATATAGCCTTGAATTTCTTTCTGATGAATTTTAGAACATACTACCCACGTCATTACGACATACTGAACACCAATATCTTTAGCTTTCCTGAGTGTTAACCTACGAATATTATCCGTGAACTCATGAAAGTCCTTGGCTCCAAATTCATCGTAAATTGCAAGACTAAGATCTACTGCTAAATGATTATGAATTAATTTGAACCCAAATTGTTCATTCAACTCTTTAGCAACAGTAAGCTTGCCTGCTGCCGGAGCACCGTGTATCCATACTACTTTCATAACATCCCATATATTCAATACAATAAGAGCGCATATCAGCTATATTAGACAGAATAATTCTGTACTTAAATATAGAATTATCCTGTTTAGTATCCTAATGACGTAAACGATTTATCTTTTTACTTTAACTAACAATAACTTAAGAACTACAGTTCTGTAGCTGCATCACTAAATACAGATTTTCTGTATAACATGAATTGATATGCAAAATATCTGTTAGCCTCACACCCCAAAGCTTGCCTCTGTAGAACGTTTTTGGACAAAATCTTGTCAGCTACATGACTAAATTAGAATATAACGGATTCATTGGAGTATGGAAAAGTTATCCGACAGCAGCGCCTTGTTCGCTGCTGTGTGCATCCAGACGATCAATGGTAAATGCAATGCTTTCTCCTAACACTTTTCGATCACTAGTATCGATTGGTGCTGATAGATGTGTAATACCCACATCAACTATTACCTCAGGATCTATGCCTGTCACGATACCATATGCCCGATAGCGCCAGCCCGATTGATGCTCTAGCTCTTTCTTGGCTTCGGGGTTACCTGAAAACATTGACTCCCATTCTTCGTCTTCATAGTGGAGGCCGACTGATAAACAGATATCGATATTATCTCCAGCTTTATACCTATCGCCCCCAAATTCGTCCATTGCAACAACCTTGACACCATCTACTTCGATGGTTGCCTCAAGATAATCGCCTTCTGTTTTTTTGAAAATTGCTCTCATAGTTTCCCAACAGATAACGCCAGCTCCCGCTTGTTAAGCATATTTTTAAGTTCGCTACTCACAATACGGCCTCTTATCAATTTCGGGATAATCTGAAGTATACTCACCCCAACCTCTAAATTGATAATACTTTGTCATAGCTTCGAAATGTGAGTTGGCCTCACATTCCCATATTAGTTTTGAATCAGGCTCCATTAATGATCGAGCATCGTCACCGTCTGGACCTGCCAGGCAAAACGTATCTAATTCTTGATCGTTGGACCAAAGTTCGTGCTTCATATTCTTCTAGCGCCTAACGCCAGCCATCAACAGCGAGCTATATTTGATGACCCTGTAGGGCATTATCTTCTGTGCCATATTCGCTCCGGTTTTTGACCTAGCTGCCATTCAATATAATCTTCAGGTGGACGATCAATATCAATTACGTGCTCATGAGAAAATGGAATTTCTACACCGAAGCATAGGTAAATATCGTCTCGACCTGCCTCAATACAGACAGGCTGAAAATCAAGAATACCAATGTATTTGTTACCTACAATCTCGGATACAATCAAGTAACCTCGCTCACCTTCGATGAAGACCTTTCCGTCCTCGTCTTCGCACTCTATTTCCAATATTACTTTCGCCGCATCACCAACTTGTAGCGAGGTTCGTCGTTCAAGTTCTGGAATCCAAAATGTCTCAGGGTTCTCTCTATGAGACTCTTCGCCATTTCTCAATTGCCAATAATCTTCTTCAAAATTGGCTAATTCCATGAAACCTCCTTGATGCGTAACATTATTAATAACAGGCAGTCTCGTTTTTCTACCTGCTCGTCTTTCAATTAACTTATCATAAGCAACTAAAAATTAAAGAAAATATATCGAGATTTATACTCTACCCACATATAAAAAATGTATTGTTATCACTTTTTAACGATACGTGTTATCGAAGCTGCAACCCACTCTAAAAAACATTTAAATACAATAACTAAAAGCAAACCATCGGTAAAGAGAGAGCAAAAATTCAATAAAACATGCCACTTTCCATACTCAAACGATATTAAAACTTAATAAACCGCGAACTGTGTAGATATACAGAAAAGAAAGATGGTAAGTAAATTATCCATGAACTTGATATTAGGTTTTGTAGGGGAAATGCACACCCCTAAAATGTGTAGAGTATCTAATCTAAGTAACTTTGGGGCACTTTCGAGTTAGAAAGTGCCACTGGTAAAAATTCAGCCTGTGAAGGTTTTGGACACAAATGTGCCAGCGTTTTTGCTAAATTAGAAAACTACGAATAGTCACAAGTATGGCAAAGTAAGTTTTCAGCAGTGAGTCTGACGGAAAGAGAGCACTGATAGGAAGCTAGGGTAAAGTGCAGAACAAGAGGATTTGCTTTAAACTCGGCATACTCACCAATCAATGCTAATCTTGCCAGTGCCTAATCTAACAAATATGGATGACCATCTTTCTCCTATCAATAAGAACTAAATCCAAAAGCTTATCCGAGAAGAATTAGCGCCGACGTGTTTTGATAGTAAATCAGTGACACCTGATATGTCTTGGGTAACACCA
>NZ_JBQKUM010000118.1:0-8310 GCF_054968605.1 Pseudoalteromonas sp. G5_S1_14_S5
ATCTGCAACTGAGCTAGCTCGACAACGTCCAGCTGCGAGGTGCCTTGAATTTTCGCTGACTCCTGAGCAGAAGAAAGCGGTAAAAGAGATTTGATAACCATTCGACTAGTTCCTTAATTTGTTCGCCAGCAATCTTCCGAGAGACTAAGTTGCAGAGGTACTGATTGGTATGCCACGAGAGGCATACTAATCTACATGCATAATAACATCAACCAATCCATTTGATTTATTTATATATTTTTTATTTATAATCGCATGATTTATCTAAAAATATTATTAACATCTCAATCAACAGCATCGCGCTTTCGGCCTACGTATCCCAATAAAGGAACATGAATAAAAGGCAAAGCCACCGGAACTACTGGCTGAATCGACAAAAAATGTAACAAAGCTCACAACAACCTCTATCGAAAAGAGAATGGCTCAAAATTACTGCTCTTTCTGGGAAGCGAAAACCTGACAGCTGTACATTCGCTCCACAATTCGATCACTTTTCTGTTAAATATTAACGAGTTTGAGTAATGTTGCTTGTATTTGGAATAACCGAGTGTTAGTGTCCACGCCTTACAAATAAGCAAATAACTGCATATCAGAAAATACAGTCGCCATCTGGGAATAGTTCTGAGGTTCACGGTTTACAAGTCACGATAAAATCTTTTTTGTAAAGTAGCGACTGAGCTTTTTGAAACAACTGCTTTTTACTAAACCAAAGGAGTTATCTAAATGAAAGACGCACTTGTAAGGCAACTACCAGCCACAGGAAAAGAGAGCGCGTCGGGCCTTTCATCCAAAATAATATCGAAACTGTTCCCTAACATGTTGCGGTTGCTGCGAAGTCGTCAAAGCCGGTCACAACTATACCTAGCTTTGCCTTTAATGTTACAGGCAGTACTGACCTCATTGATGGGTTTTGTCGACAACCTTATGGTTGGACAGCTTGGTGAGCAAGTACTATCAGCAATAGGTAATGGTTTCCAATTGTTGGCTTTTGGAAGCCTCTTGCTGGCCGCGCTATCTATGGGTGCAGGCTCCTTGATGGCACAACACTTCGGTGCAGACCAAAAAGAACAACTCGGCAGGACTCTGTCAACGCTCGCACTCACGGCTCTTATTGGTGGCACCATACTAGCGGGGGCTTTTATAATCGGAGGTGAATGGCTGGCAGCCCTGATCACTCTGGAGCTATTTAACCCTCCGGTACCAGATATTGCTGTAGCCCCTTTGGCAGGAACCTACCTAGGCATCATTGGCTGGGCTATACCACTGTGGGTGATGCAACATGTACTAGCAGCGGCATTTCAAGCTACTGGCGATACTAAAACACCGGTAAAGGTTTTTCTGATTTTCAACATCCTCAACGTAATAGGCAACTGGGTGTTTATATTTGGCGGTGCAATTCCGCAACTAACTGAACCATTTTTACAGCCTCTGGGTTATCAAGGAGCGGCAATTTCAACAGCTATCTGCTTCGCTGGAGGCGGTTTGACTATGATATTTCTATCGCTGAGGAAACATCAACCCTGGGCAGGCCAGCTTACCCGACCAACCGTCAATATATTAAAAGAACTTCTCGCAATAGGTCTTCCTATGTCAGTGGATGGATTTGTTTGGCAGGCAGCACAGGTATTTTACGTTGTGGTAATGAATGCGATTGGCGCTCAAGCATTTGCGGCTTTCATCATAATTAAAACATTCAAGGGATTAGCCCTGTTACCTGCGAATGGCATACAGCAAGCGACAGCAATCTTCACTGGACAGCTTCTGGGGGCAGGAAGTATGACGCGGGCGCGGATGTCCGCCCGAACTGGTCTTTTATTAGGAGTAGTGGTCATGCTGCTCCCAGCAATATTGCTGGCTCTAGGCTCGGGCTATGTACTTAACTTATACCAAATTGCACCCGAGACACACAATTTGGCGCAAATCTGTCTGTGGATCGCATCGGCTTCCTTAACCGCTTTTGCAATCAACAGTGTTGTAGCAGGCGTTTTACGATCCGGGGGAGATACGGGTAGCATGATGTACATTACTTTAGGTTGTTTCTTATTAATTGGGGCTCCTGCATCTTATGTACTTGGCATCGTATTCGATGGTGGACTTATTGGCGCTTTTGTAGGACTCACTTTGGAAGAAGTAGCTAAAGCTATGGTTATGCTGAGGAGAATGCGTAAGGAGATTTGGCTTAAAAAACTGATTTAGTTAATTCTGATTAAATCAGAATCAACTTTTAGAGATTAGAAGCTGTAGGCTTGATTCAATCAGGGTATGCGCCCCATGAACCCACGAGGCGATGTTGTTAATATTTGAAGTTCCAAGGTAGGAGCGCATCTATATCAGGCTCCGCTTTCGCGAGCTCTTTCATGCACTTGACCATGTAGTCATAGAGGATAAGGCCGTTGGCTTTTGCAGTCTCCACGATGCTGTAAAGCATCGCGCTCGCATCAGCACCATTTGGTGTGTTCGAGAAGAGCCAGATGGTATGACCTTATATACTAAAACTTACCTATGGTGCGTTTTGGAGGTCATCAATATGAAAACTGTCAGCTATTCTGCTTACATTGGGCTCGATGTACACAAGGACACTATTGCCGTTGCGGTCGCAAACCCGGAACGGCAAGGGGAAGTTCGATTCTATGGGAATATTTCTTCAGCAAAAGACTCCGTCATTCGGCTGATGAAGAAGCTCATCAACCTCCACGGTTCAATTCTTGTCTGCTATGAAGCAGGGACTACTGGTTATGGCCTATATCGATTGCTGCTGAGTATGAATATAGATTGTACTGTTGTGGCCCCTTCTAGAATTCCTAAGATACCAACCAATAAGATCAAAAATGATCATCGAAATGCTGTTGCTCTCGCACGACTATTAAGGGCTGGTGAGTTGGTTGATGTCTGGGCTCCCGACATGACACATGAAGCTATGCGTGATCTAGTTAGAGCTAGAAGCTGTGCAAAAAAAGATACCAAGGTTGCTAAGCAACGTATCCAGAGTATTCTTCTGAGAACAGGAAAGCGTTACGAGAAAAAAATGTGGACCGTTCGCCATCGAGTATGGCTCGCAAATCAATCTTTCCCTATCGCTTCTCAGCAAATTGCATACGAGCATTATCGGCAGAGCTTAGAGCAAATAGAAAATCGAATAGAGCAACTAGACCAAGAAATTGATCGATTACTCCCCAACTGGTCTTTATACAACCTCGTCAATCAGCTACAAGCTTTGAAAGGTGTTGGGCGTACTATCGCTATCTCTGTAGTTGCTGAGCTCGGAGACTTTTCACGATTTAGTAATCCAAAGCAAATTATGGCATTCCTTGGCCTAATACCTGGTGAGCACTCTAGTGGTAATACCACTCGGAAATCTGGAATTACTAAAGCTGGTAATGTTGAGTTAAGACGGCTGCTGTATGAGGCCGCATGGGCTTATAGAAATAATGCGAAGGTCGGTAACTGGCTAGTGACTTACCGTCCCGACAGCGTCTGCCAAGCGGCCAAAGATATTTCTTGGAAGGCCCAGCAAAGGCTGTGCTTTCGCTACCGGAACTTAGTTGCTAAGGGAAAGAAATCACAAGTCGCCATTACTGCTGTCGCAAGAGAGTTGCTTGGTTTTATGTGGGATATTGCAGTAACTACACATACCCAGAGAGTATAAAATTTGCCTGAAAGTGAAGAAGCTCAAGGTGAGTAATCCTCGTCAAGAATTTAAGTCGACCACTTGGTTAGATACTAGCAGCCAGATAGAGGTAAACTCATTACGAATACCATGTTGGGGCTAAAGCTCCCCGAATAAGAGTGTGTATAACCCAAGTAATTGCTGATTCACTTTCAGGCAATTCCAGCGTTGAAAACATGCCTCGTCTCACTGAGGAGAGAGAGATTTTGTCGAAAAACTTGAAAAAGGTCATAAGAATTTTTTCTGCCAATGACCAGCGGTTTAATGGCACGTTCAACACGATTATTATCGATAGATAAATGACCGTCATCGATATAGCGGATAAGTTTCGGCCATGGCCGAGCGTGTATTTTATCGCCTTGCCCAGCGAGCTAGACGCTACATCCACTCGTACAGCTCATCCAGTATCGGCTTGGCATGCTGCTGACGTTCTGCTTTTCGTGTTTCGACAGTCGCACCTTTTAAGCTCGATTCTATCCCATAGAGCTTCTGGATTTTGGCCAGCGCTTTATCTGCTTTGCCTGACTTACCTTTACCTTGAAGCTTCTTAGCATCCATGAACTTACGCCGTGCATGCGCCAAGCAACCAACATTGGTTACGTGATGAAGACCATCATAGGCACCATAGCCATCGGTTTGCAAATAACCACTGCAATCCCCCAAGAAGGCAACAGGGCATGCCCTCGCGCGACTGTTTTGATAGTCGTACAAGGCGATATTCTTCACATTCGGCAGTGCAGCGTCGGGCGAGTCTGCGCCCGAGCAGTAGAGCCACATATAACACTGTTTATCTTCTTTGAGGACATTGAGCGGCGTTTCATCTGCCTGAACCACCACTTGTTGAAGTAGATGCTCTTTTAAGGCGGCATAGAGGGGTTTGAACTTCTCACTGACTTGGATAACCCACCTTGCCATGGTAGTTCGCGATAGCTCAATACCCGACTGAGTAAACAGCGACTCTTTGCGGTAATGGGCATTGCGTGTTGATATTTACCAAGGATGATATTGGCCAGTAAGCTTTCTGTCGCGAAGCTTTTAGGGATGATGCTCTGGGGCGTTGGTTTTTGAACGATATGGCTTTTGTCTTCAGTTTGCTCGCACTGACGACAAGCATACTTAGGACGAAGATATTCCAGCACTTTGAGCACAGCTGGTGAGAACTCAAGTTTCTCACTGCGGTCTTCACCGATTTTATGCAGACTATGTTGGCAGCATGCACACTGTTTTTCATGGGCGTCTAAATCGAGTTCGATAACCTCACGAGGCAAAGTCTTTGGAAGTGGCTTGCGTTTACCACGCTTCTTCGTTGTGGTGGTCGTCGTGACCACTTCAACCTCTTCTTCCTTAGCGGCTTCACATTCCACTTCGTTGAAGAGGTCACCTTGAGATTCATCGTAAGGCTTTAGCGCCTCGGAGCGTTTCGCGAACTGACGGTCGAAGGCCAGCTTGAGCTGTTCGAGTAAGGATTGACGCTCTTGTTGCCATTGAGACTCCTTCCACTCCTGAGAGAGCAGAAGGGCTTTCACCATCGCTTGTAGCTTGGCAACATCTTGGCTTTCTGGGTTAATATTTGGCGTCTTTTTCATGGCATTTATTATACTAAAAATCATGCCGTTAACGCTTGGTAGATAAGGCTTTATTATCGATTAAGTCATTGTAAAATCGTTTATTTGAACGGGTTTATGGCCGATAATCGTGAAGCCAGAAAGCAGTCTATCAAGCTCGAATTGAGTCAGGGTAAACACTTCATTTTTCTCTTTTGTAGGCCATTTATACTTGGCTTTTTCAAGGCGTTTATACCAAAGCGCAAAGCCAGTTTTATGGTGAGTAGACCAGAGGAGTCTCACCTCTAGCCTCTCGCAGAACCGTACGTGATACTCTCATATCATACGGCTCCCATTACCCAATCGTTGATCTTTAAAATAGTGCCAAGGGATGAATAGGCTTGGCCTACTATTGGCTACATGCCTTAACCACTGTGCACTTTTCCGTTTATGCCCCGCAAGGCGTTTGTATTTCCGCCTTGCCCAGCGCTTTAATCTGAGTTCCAGATAGTCTGCCAGTTTGTGCATTTGTGTTGGATAAAAGAATCCATAGTACTGGAACCATCCCCGTATTATTGGGTTATATAAACGTGATAGCTCTTCCAACGTCGCAGGCGTCCTTTTTGAAAACGCCACGATCTAATGCGTGACCGCATGGACTTCAGTGCTTCGTTACTCACCGCAGGTAAAAAGCTTGTAAACAACTTACCTTCTTTATTGCTTGCTTTTCTTGGTCTGAAATTAAACCCCAGAAAAGTGAACTGCGTTGTTGGGTAAGTAAGCGAGCGGTTACTGTCTTTACAGTCCACAATCTTTGACTTTGTTGGATGTAGAGTAAGCTTACACTCCTTCAAGCGCTTTCCAATCGCCCGCAGCAGATATTCTGCTTGTGCTCTGGAATGACAATGAACAACCGCATCATCCGCATATCTAGCAAATGGACATTTGGGAGAGGTTTTACTAATCCAAATATCAAACGCATAATGCATGAACAGATTCATCAATAACGGACTTATTACACCAACTTGTGGCGTTCCCTGAGTACGGGGCTCTATGACATTGTCGACCTTGAGTGTTGGCGCTTTTAACCATCTTTCGATGTACAGCAAAGCCCACTTTATCTTTACATGATGACGTACCGCTTTCATCAGCAGATCATGATCGATATTATCGAAGGCACCTTTGATATCAAACTCAACGACCCAATCCATTCGCCAACACCGCAACCGAGTTTTATCTACCGCTTGTAGTGCCGATTTCCCTGGACGGTAACCGTAAGAGTCAGAATGAAAACATCTGTCGATCTCAGGCTCTATTTGCATCTTGACCACCATCTGAGCAATGCGATCTGACACCGTAGGAACACCTAGACTCCTTGTACCACCATCTTTCTTCGGTATATTTACCTGTTGAACAGGCGGTGGCATGTAAGAACCTGACGACATACGATTCCATATCTTGTAAAGATTTCCTTTCAGGTTTTGCTCAAATGTAGACAAAGAGATTTTGTCTACACCCGCCGCACCTTTGTTAGCTTTTACACGTTGATAGGCCCTCCAAACGAGTTGTTTCGATATATCAAACGATTTTTCTGATGCCATATTATTCCTTCCTAGCTCTGCTAGGTTGACTAGATTTCATCAACTGGATAACGCTACCCCTTCGCTCCGCATCCATTACAGATGCATCGTCACTACTACGAGCAGATCCGCCCCTGTATTTGACATCGGTATTCTTCCTCATGGTGTTTGCCATTTGTCATTTTCCTTATCATTCAAATACAGGTTCCCACGTTCCGTACTACCGCCTAAATCAAGCTCATGCCGTCTATACACCGATTGCCACTGAAACAGTAAGTAGGTTTCCTTTCAGCTTATCCTAGGACTACTGGGCGACCCTAGTTTTGACAATACTTAATGCTTGACGATGCGTCATCGAACGGTTCGCTTTCGCTCATCTTCTTGATTCATACCTGATATCTTATTGATACCTTTTCCAAAGTCGCTCACTACCATATCTCTTAAATACAGCAGCACTTGGCGGTTTGAAACCAACCCCTACAGGCAGATTTCGGGAGGCCTTCTCCCATCAGTAGCACAGCTCCAAAAGGACTTAACCTTTTGTGCGTGGCACACCCCAGTACAGCACTTTGATTTTGTCGCGCTGTTTATTGGTGAACAGGAACAGTGCGCCGCTTCCCAAGGGTAAATCGGTGTCACTTTCGATAATTGCCGCGAGGCCATTGATGGACTTTCTAAAATCGACACTCTCACGATACAGATAAATCTCTGGTGCGCTGAGCATATGTTTCATGACAAGGCTCCAATGAGTTCCGCTAGGTAGGCAGCGGGCGTGCCTTGAGGAATGCTCAACTCCACATCATGGATGAGAAGTGTCATGTTAGCGGTGGCTATTTGAGCTTGATATTTCGTTGTTTTTTCGACGATCTCTGCCCGTACAAAGCCTTGAGAGACATCTGCTTTTTTGAGTTGCTGGCGCTTAGCATAAAACGTCGAGGGATTGAGTTCATTAAGCTTACAAAATGCAAGCGTTGACAATGAACTCGATTCAGACTGCTCGATGAGCGTTTGCCATTCTTGATTAGTGTGTCGTTTTCCCATTTCAAATCTCCTCATGGTTGGAGACTTGATCTTATTCTTCGCGCTAGGCGATTAGAATGCGGGTTTTATGGAGTGCTTACCAATCAGGGTCCAGACCAGCAAGTTCCAATCGACTACAATCCATGTAAAATGCGACTTTTATAACCAATAAAATCTAAATCTAGCCTCGATGATATCGATTTCAAATAGCTCATAAATCAGGCTAAACGAGTTTTAAATGTTACTTAGTTAGAACTAAAAAGGGATTAAAAGAGAGTCTAAGAAACGGACGTCCTTTACTGCTGTTAGCCTATGAGTAAACAACTCAGTTGAGACTTACAATACAGACAGGCCTAACTATCAGTACCAACATGAAATACATTGCCAAGTATTATCTCCAGGCTCCATGTATTAGTTATTACCCTATGAGCGTATAACATTAGGAATGTTTGATGGTCTTATGGAAGCGCTCGCAAATACCTTTTTGCTTACGGATATT